>JAZGGN010000253.1:0-2370 GCA_036480475.1 Gammaproteobacteria bacterium | reverse complement strand
ATTCAGCGTTGCCATAGCGGGGTTACGATCCACACTGCTACCACTTGGCATCGTCGTTTCTTCATCCCACGACAGGATCGATTGGGCATGCTGTAAATGATGCAGCTTCGTAAAGATATTTTTTAATTCAAAGTAAGTGTCCACGGCTTTGTCTAATCACTCACTATCTTATTTGATTTGATCCACGGCATCATCGCGCGTAATTTCTTGCCGACTTCTTCGATCGGATGCGCAGCTTGGTTGCGACGAATGGCTTTGAAGCTCGCTTGTCCCGCTTTATTTTCCAACATCCATTCTTTCGCAAATTCTCCTTGCTGGATCTCTTTTAAAATGCGTTTCATTTCTTTTTTAGTTTTCTCGGTCACTATCCGTGGGCCACGTGTATAACTGCCATATTCCGCCGTATTTGAAATCGAGTGTAACATGTTAGCCACTCCCCCTTCATACATGAGATCAACAATCAATTTAACTTCATGCATACATTCAAAATAAGCCATTTCAGGCGCATAACCAGCTTCAACTAAGGTTTCAAAGCCCGCTTGTACCAAAGCGACTAAACCACCACATAAAACAACTTGCTCGCCGAAGAGATCGGTTTCACATTCTTCACGGAAACTGGTGCCAATGACGCCAGAA
This sequence comes from Gammaproteobacteria bacterium, assembly GCA_036480475.1. Lineage (GTDB taxonomy): Bacteria > Pseudomonadota > Gammaproteobacteria > JAZGGN01 > JAZGGN01 > JAZGGN01. The sequence goes on along the minus strand of JAZGGN010000253.1, from coordinate 1,734 downwards.
CGACCGCCACCGATCCCACTGGCATATGCCAAGGCAATATCCAAAGCATTGCCAGAGACATCTTTCTCTACCGCAACCAGGCAAGGTACGCCGCCGCCTTTACGATATTCACTACGCACAGTGTGACCTGGTCCCTTCGGTGCAATCATAAATACATCTAAATCTGAGCGTGGCTCGATCAAACTAAAGTGTATGCTAAACCCATGCGCAAATGCGAGACACGCGCCTTGGCGCAAGTTATCCTTTAATTCACTTTTATATAAATCAGCCTGCAGCTCATCCGGGATCAACACCATCACAATATCTGCCCATTTCGCACCTTCTGTCGGCGTCACTACCGTAAAGCCATCTTGCTGTGCAATTTTAGCGCTTTTAGAGCCGGTATATAGCCCAATTTGCACATTGGCTACACCACTGTCTTTTAAATTTAAGGCATGGGCATGTCCCTGGCTGCCATAGCCAACAATTAAAATATTTTTGGATTTGACTAAATTAAAGTCAGCATCTTTATCGTAATAAATGGGACTACTCATTGGTTTCACCTTGTTGAATTTAAAATAAGGTCAAATGATAAGCTAATTTTGCCCATTCGTACAGTGATTATTCCGACGGCTTACTCAATGGAGCAGCCTTTCCTACCGGCAAGGTCGATAATATATTGCCAAGCAACGCGCCCAGAACGAGCACCGCGCAGCATTGCCCATGCTTTGGCTTCTTGATGCAATGTATCTTTAGCAAGATCCAATTTATAAGCACTGGCGTAATTTTCAACCATTGCTAAGTACTCTGCTTCGCTGCAACTGTGAAAACCGAGCCATAAACCAAAGCGATCGGACAGTGAAACTTTTTCCTCAACCGCTTCACTCGGATGAATCGCCGTTGACTGCTCATTATCAACCATAGTCTCAGGCATTAAATGACGTCGATTCGAAGTGGCGTAAAAAATAACATTGTCAGGACGACCCGCAATACTGCCTTCTAAAATCACTTTGAGTGACTTATACACGGCTTCGCCAGCATCAAAAGAGAGATCATCGCAAAATAAAATAAAACGCCGTGGGCTTTTGGTCAATTGTACCAATATTTCAGGCAAGTCCGCTAAATCTTCGCGGTGAACTTCGACCAAAGCAAGCTTACCTTCACTTTCCTGACAAACTTCTTTAAATACCGCTTTCACGAAACTACTCTTACCCATGCCACGCGCGCCCCACAATAAGGCATTATGCGCTGGCAAGCCCTGCGCAAAACGTTGGGTATTTTCCAATAAGGGTGTCTTGATATTGCTAATATCTTTGAGTAAAGACAAATCGATGCAACGTAACACATCAATTGCTAAAAAATGTCTTGTCTGTGCTTGCCAGATAAAGGCTTGCGCCTTTTGCAGATCACTTGCCTTAGTTATCTGCGGTTGTAGATGTTCCAATAAGTCGGCGATACGCTCTAGGATAGGGAGTGTTTGTTTTGATATGTCCATCCTACAAATATAGCATCCTAAATTCTGTAGTTAAACAATCGCTTCAAATTTAAACGTTTTTAGTAATTTCAAGATAGGGAATAAGATATTCCTAAGTACAAAGAGAAAACCCGCCAAAAGGCGGGTTTTCTCATCATATAACGTTAAACGGTCTGGACTACATCATGCCGCCCATGCCACCCATGCCGCCCATACCACCACCTGGCATACCGCCGCCAGCTGGCTCGTCATCCTTCTTGGGGAATTCTGCAATCATACAT
>JAZGGN010000252.1:0-2581 GCA_036480475.1 Gammaproteobacteria bacterium | reverse complement strand
CTGCCGGCAAAACCTCTGCTGAATTAGGGGGCCACATTGCCAGTTATGCTTCTGCTGCAATACTTTACGAAATTGGTTTCAATTACTTCTTTCATGCGGCCAATGAAAACCATCACGGCGATTTAATTTATATTCAAGGTCATTCATCCCCTGGTATTTATGCGCGTGCATTTTTGGAAGGACGCTTAAACGTCGAACAATTGGCGAATTTTCGTCAAGAGATTGAAAAAAACGGTTTATCTTCTTATCCACATCCGTGGTTAATGCCAGACTTTTGGCAATTTCCGACAGTCTCTATGGGTTTGGGTCCGCTACAGGCCATTTATCAGGCACGCTTTCTTAAATACTTGCATAATCGTGGCTTAGCGGATACCAGTGGTCGCAAAGTATGGGCTTTTCTAGGGGATGGTGAAACCGATGAGCCAGAATCACTTGGTGCATTAAGCGTTGCTAAAAGAGAACATTTAGATAATTTAATTTTTGTAGTCAATTGTAATTTGCAACGCTTAGATGGCCCAGTGCGTGGCAATAGTAAAATCATTCAAGAGCTCGAAGGGATATTTCATGGCGCAGGTTGGCGTGTACTCAAAGTCATTTGGGGCAGTCGTTGGGATCCTTTGCTGGCCAAAGACACGGAAGGATTATTAAAGCAACGTATGGAAGCTTGTGTGGATGGTGATTACCAAGCTTATAAAGCCAATGATGGTGCTTATGTACGGGAACATTTTTTTGGCGCAGATCCAAAATTAAAAGCAATGGTTGCTGATATGTCTGACGAAGAGATCTGGCGTTTAAATCGCGGCGGCCATGATAAACAAAAAGTTTATGCTGCTTATGCTGAAGCAGTTAAAGATCAAAAACAACCGACAGTTATCCTGGCGAAAACAATTAAAGGTTATGGCATGGGCGCTGCGGGTGAAGGGCAGAATACCACTCATCAACAAAAGAAAATGACTTTTGACGAATTGCGCACATTTCGTGATCGTTTTAACATTCCCGTGCATGACAGCGAAATTGAGGAAATACGTTTTTATCGTCCAGAAGACGATAGTCCAGAAATGCAATATTTACAAAAGCAACGAAAAAGCCTGGGGGGGTATTTGCCCGCGCGTCGACAAAAATCAAGCGCATTAAAAATTCCTGGTTTAGACGCCTTTGCACAAATTACTAAAGGTACGGGTGAGAATGCTATTTCAACTACGATGGCTTTTGTGCGCATCTTAAATGTCTTATTACGTGACAAAAATGTTGGTGATCGTATTGTGCCCATTGTCCCTGATGAATGTCGTACTTTTGGTATGGAAGGGATGTTCCGACAATACGGAATTTATTCTCCAGTGGGTCAACTTTACACCCCTGAAGATGCCGATCAATTAATGTATTACCGTGAAGCCAAAGATGGTCGTATTTTAGAAGAGGGGATCACCGAGGCCGGTGCTTTTTGTTCTTGGATTGCTGCAGCGACTTCTTACAGCAGCAATGATTTCCCCATGATCCCATTTTATGCTTATTACTCTATGTTTGGTTTTCAGCGGATCGGCGATTTAGCCTGGGCGGCGGGTGATTCACGTGCGCGTGGCTTTTTGCTCGGCGCGACAGCAGGGCGTACAACCTTGGCAGGTGAGGGTTTACAACACCAAGATGGTCATGGTCATATTCTTGCTGGCACCATTCCCAATTGCGTGGCTTACGATCCAACCTATGCTTATGAATTAGCCGTGATCATCCAGCATGGTTTACAACGCATGATGGCCGATCAGGAAGATGTTTATTACTACATTGCCATCATGAATGAAAATTACCAACAACCAGCCATGCCCAAAGGCGTAGAAGCGGGGATCATCAAAGGCATGTACCAGCTACAAAGTGCGGAGAAAAGTGCAAAGCATCAAATAACTTTATTGGGCTGCGGTACGATTTTACAAGAAGTACTTAAAGCCGCAGAAATTTTAGCCAAGGACTTTTCTATTGGTGCTAATATTTGGAGTGTGACTAGTTTCAATGAATTGCGTCGTGAAGCCTTAGACATAGAGCGTGATAATCGGCTACATTTGACGGATAAAACCAGTTATGTACAGCAATGTTTACAGGATCAACCGGGACCGATCATTGCAGCCAGTGATTATGTGATGTTATATGCCGATCAGATCAGTCCTTTTATGAGCCAATCTTATGTTACTTTAGGGACGGATGGCTTTGGTCGCAGTGACACACGTCAACAATTACGTCATTTCTTTGAAGTCGATGCCAAGTATATCGTCATAACCAGCCTCAAAGCTTTAGCCGATGAAGGTCATATTGAAAAAGACAAAGTATTGGCGGCGATCAAGCAATATGGCATTGATCCAGATAAACCTAACCCAGTTTCGGTATAAATAATGTCAAATAAACTCGAAGTTAAAATACCTGATCTCGGTAATGTCAGTGATGTTGAAGTCATTGAGATTTTAGTTACCGTTGGCGATCAGATCAAAAAAGAAGATCTGTTGATCACGTTAGAATCAGACAAAGCCAGCATGGAAGTGCCCTCATCGGAAGCGGGCACCGTTACAGAAATAAAAGTTGCGATAGGTGATAAAGT
>JAZGGN010000251.1:0-10229 GCA_036480475.1 Gammaproteobacteria bacterium | reverse complement strand
TCTTCATGGTCACCTGGTTTGCGGGTTTGTTTTATCTACCCAGACTGTTTGTCTACCACGCGCAAGCCAATGACGATATTAGCCTAACACGCTTTAAAGTGATGGAAGCACGCTTATATTATGCCATCATGACCCCTGCGGGGATCCTGACCACGATCTTTGGCTTGTGGTTACTGGGTTTGACCGCCAGCATCACTATGAAAGCGGGCTGGATGCACGCTAAATTGACATTAGTTATCTTATTGTGGGCATATCATCTTTACTGCGGCGTTTTGGTGAAGAAGTTCAAGCAAGGCAGCAATCACCATAGCCACAAATTTTATCGCTGGTTCAATGAGTTTCCAACATTGATTCTAGTGACTGTGGTGATTTTGGTTGTCGTCAAGCCGGGATAATCCTAAGTACTGCCCCTAAACCTCCATCATCTCAAAATCTTCCTTACTAGCGCCGCAATCAGGACACACCCAATCTTCAGGTACATCTTGCCAGCAAGTACCGGGCTCAATGCCATCTTCCGGCCAGCCCTCTTCTTCATCGTAGACAAAGCCACAAATAACGCAAATATATCTTTTGTATGTTTTTTCCACCAGGCTTACAACTCATGTATAATATCTCGTGCTTAGTTTACAATTCCACCGCAAAGGAAACAATGTCTTTTTCAACAAAATTATACCAGCTTGCCCGGCAAAGCATCCCTGGTGGCGTTAATTCACCGGTACGTGATTTCAGCCATGTGGATGGGCAACCTGTGTTTATCAAGCGCGGTGCTGGTGCTTACTTAACCGATGTCGATGATAAAGCATATATTGATTACGTCTGCTCTTGGGGCGCGCTTATTCTCGGTCATTGTCATCCCAAAATTACTGAGGCGATCCGCGATACTGCCCGCAATGGCGCCAGCTTTGGGGCGCCAACAGAATTAGAAGTACAGCTGGCGGCTCTCATTACTAAATTAATACCCAGCATAGAAATGGTGCGCATGGTCAATTCCGGCACTGAAGCAACCATGTCAGCCATTCGCTTGGCACGCAGTTTCACGGGTCGTGATAAAATCATTAAATTTGAAGGGTGCTATCATGGTCACAGCGACAGTCTGCTGGTTAAAGCAGGTTCAGGGCCAGCAACACTCGGGATCCCTGATTCTCCAGGCGTACCCGCAAGTATCGCTCAAGAAACTTTAACCGCCACTTATAATGATTTAAATTCAGTGGAACAACTGTTCAATCATAATAAAGGCGATATTGCGACAATCATCGTCGAACCCATCGCTGGCAATATGGGGTGTGTTTTACCACAAGCAGATTTTTTACCAGGATTGCGTACTTTATGCGACCAACATCAATCCCTGCTTATTTTTGATGAAGTGATCACGGGTTTCCGTGTTGCGATGGGCGGCGCACAAGCACTATATCAAGTCACCCCTGATCTAACGACACTGGGCAAAATTATTGGTGGCGGCCTACCGGTTGGCGCATTCGGTGGCAAAAAAGAGATTATGGCGTATCTCTCCCCCTTAGGTCCAACGTATCAAGCGGGCACACTTTCAGGGAACCCCATTGCCATGGCCGCAGGTCTCGCTGGCTTGCAAGAATTAAGCCGCCACCCTAAACTTTTTGATACACTACAACAAAATGCAGCACGCTTAGTTGAGGGAATACAGCAATACGCACACGCTGCGGAGATCCCTGTGATCGGTCAATACATCGGGGGCTTGTTCAGCTTACTTTTTACCAGTGAAAGTGAAGTCAATAACTTTCAGCAAGTAAAAAAAGCAAATACTACGCATTTTAAACGTTTTTTCCACGGCATGCTGCAGCAAGGCATTTACTTCGCCCCCTCTCCATTTGAATCTGGCTTTATGTCCAGCGCGCACCAAGATGAAGAAATTGATATGACGCTGGCAGCAGCAGAAAAAGTATTCGATAATTTTGAGTAACCCCTTTTTAAGAGAGACAAAAACAATGCAAAAATACGATGTATATAGTCTCGGCAATGCCCTTGTCGACATTGAGTTTGAAGTGAGTGCAAACACCTTGCAACAACTCGACATAGAGCCTGAGGTCATGACCTTAATTGACGCAAACAAGCATCAACAGCTATTAAGTCATGTTGAGGGAGTTAAACATGAAAAAGCATGTGGCGGCTCCGCAGCAAATACAGTGATCGCGTTAACGCAATTGGGCGGGAAGGGTTTTTATTCGTGTAAAATCGCTAATGATGATTTTGGCCATTTTTACCTGGAAGATATCCATCGCAATGGCCTTGATACCAATTTAAATAAGAGTGACTTACCCGATGGCACGACCGGAAAGTGTATTGCTATGATCACGCCTGATGCTAAGCGCAGTATGAATACTTACCTGGGGATCAGCGACACACTATCCATCGCAGAATTATCCACCGACGCCATTGCAAATTCACAATACGTCTACTTTGAAGGTTACTCAGTCACATCAGAGCATACTCATGCAGCCGCACTAAAAGCACGTGATATTGCTAAGCAACATCAGGTTAAAATTTCGCTTTCGCTCTCTGATCCAAATATGGCTAAATTTTTTGCGCCCAAGCTACATGAAATTATCGGCGACGGTATTGATTTAATCTTTTGTAATGAAGAAGAAGCTTATATTTTCACACAAACACGTGATCTAGACGAAGCTTGTGCAATTTTGAAAACCAAAGCAAAAGCTTTTGCAATCACCAGAGGTGCGCAAGGATCGATAGTGTTTGACGGTCAACAATACCATGATGTTGCCACCACACAAGTTAAAACGGTTGACACACTGGGCGCGGGTGATATGTACGCTGGTGCCTTCTTATATGCTTTGACCCACCATGGTTATAATTATTTACAAGCCGCTAAACTTGCTAATTTTATGGCGACACAAATCGTCACTTGTTTTGGACCACGATTAACACAAGAAAAAGTGACTGCACTGCTGCGCGAACACGATAATACCAAGCGACAAGCGTCATAGCACCTGGGATTTAGGAATGGTCACGCTATTACGAAGTTATTGCGTGAAGATAGATGCAAGATACGGAAGTTATTTCGTGCACGTTCCTTAGGGTTTACCCTTTCTCCGCATACAGCTTACGTAATACATACTGCAGTATGCCACCATGGCGGTAATACTCTAACTCTGTGTCCGTATCAATACGGCAAAGCAACTTTGTTTTAATTTGTTCACCATTCTCGCGAGTGAACACAACGTCCACCTGCGCTTTTGGCTTTAAATCATTCGACAATATAATATCGACATGTTCGCTTCCATCTAAAGCGAGTGTTTTGCGATCTTCGCCTTCATTAAAACGCAACGGGATCACCCCCATACCAATCAAATTGGATCGATGGATCCGCTCAAAGCTTTCCGTAATCACCGCTTTCACGCCCAGTAAAAGCGTGCCTTTGGCGGCCCAATCACGCGAAGAACCCGTACCATATTCTTTCCCGGCAATCACCACCAAGGGTACATCATCCTCAACATATTTCATCGCAGCGTCATAAATTGCTAAAGTCTCACCACTGGGAATGTAACGGGTAAAGCCACCTTCAATCTCTGGCGTCATTTCATTACGGATCCGAATATTGGCAAAAGTCCCGCGCATCATAACTTCATGATTACCACGACGTGAACCATAAGAATTAAAATCCTTCACTGCCACACCCTGGTCAAGCAAATATTTACCTGCTGGACTCTCTTTTTTAATCGCACCCGCCGGCGAAATATGATCCGTGGTAATACTATCACCAAACAATGCCAAAACACGTGCTTGTTTTACGGGGACAATATCTTCCGGCTGTATTGCCAAATCAGTAAAAAACAAGGGTTCTTGTACATAAGTCGAATCTGCTTGCCAGTGATACGTTTGGCTTTCATGTACTTCAATCGCTCGCCAATCTTCATCGCCCTTAAATACATCTGCATACTCACGATGAAACATATCACCGCTTACTTTCGCCACTTCACTGGCAACCTCTGCATTACTCGGCCAAACATCTTTTAAAAATACATCGTTACCTGCTTTATCTTGACCAAGTGGATCTTTGCTTAAATCAATACGCACCGTCCCTGCCAAAGCAAATGCCACCACCAGTGGTGGTGAAGCCAACCAATTTGCTTGCACCAATGGATGCACTCGACCTTCAAAATTACGATTACCGGATAAAACCGAAGACACACATAAGTCATGACTAGTGACTGCTTTGGTAATCGGTTCCGGCAATGGCCCGGAATTACCAATACAAGTCGTACAACCATAACCAACGAGATTAAAACCAAGTTCATCTAAATACGTTTGCAAACCTGCATGTTTTAAATAATCAGTCACCACTTTCGATCCGGGTGCCAATGAAGTTTTCACCCACGGTTTACACTGCAAACCCTTTTCTAAAGCATTTTTTGCCAGCAATCCTGATGCCATTAAAACGCTGGGGTTAGACGTATTCGTACAACTGGTAATTGCCGCAATCACCACATCGCCATGATGCAAATCATAATCACAGTCATCCACTGAAAATGCTTTATCTTTTTCATTCAGCTTATCATTATGCTCTAATAAATCTTCAAATTTATGCTCTAATGAAGATAAGGTGACTTTATCCTGTGGTCGTTTCGGCCCTGCCATGCTGGGCTCAACCAAACTCAGATCCAGAGTTAACGTATCGGTAAACACAGGCTCAGGAATATCTTCTGCATACCATAAACCTTGAGCTTTGGTATACGCTTCAACCAATTTAAGGGTATGTTCATCGCGTCCGGTTAAACGCATATAACGAAGCGTCTCTTGATCAATTGGAAAAAAGCCACAAGTGGCACCATATTCTGGCGCCATATTAGCAATGGTCGCGCGATCAGCCAAAGGTAAGCCTGCTAATCCTGGACCAAAAAATTCGACAAATTTACCAACCACCCCTTTTTGGCGTAACATTTGCGTCACCGTTAACACCAAATCAGTCGCGGTGATGCCTTCGCGTAAACGACCGATCAGCTTAAAACCAATAACCTCTGGGATCAGCATAGAGATGGCTTGTCCAAGCATCGCTGCTTCGGCTTCGATACCCCCAACACCCCAACCTAACACGCCCAGTCCATTAATCATGGTCGTGTGACTGTCCGTGCCGACTAAAGTATCTGGATACGCATAAAGTCCGCCATTTTCCTGCTTTGACCACACCCCTTTGGCTAAATATTCCAAATTAACTTGATGGCAAATACCCGTGCCAGGCGGCACGACTCTGAAGTTATCGAATGCCTTCTGCCCCCAACGTAAAAATTGATAACGCTCACGATTACGTTCAATTTCAAATTGGGTATTTTCGCGAAAAGCGTTCTGTGTCGCAAAACGATCCACTTGCACCGAGTGATCAATCACGAGATCTACTGGCAATAAGGGGTTAATTCTCTTCGAATCTCCACCCATAGCTGTCATTGCTGAGCGCATTGCTGCCAAATCAACAATGGCTGGCACGCCCGTAAAATCCTGCATCAATACTCGTGCTGGATTATAAGCAATTTCATGATCAGATTTTCGTTGTGTCAACCAGGCAACCACCGCCTTCGCATCTTCAATCGTCACCGTTTCACCGTCTTCATGACGCAGAATATTTTCCAGCAATATCTTCAATGAAAAAGGCAAACGAGACACATCCCCTAAGTCCGCTTGCGCCAACACATTCATATCAAAATAAATATATTCTTTATTATCAACAAGTAACTTGCGCCGCGTTTGCAGGCTATCTCGGCTGGTACTATTCATGATGCATCCCCTGTAACATTCAAGTCGTTCGATTTTAGGAATATGAAAAAATTCGTATCACCCACGCCTAGAATAAGTTAACTAGGACAGGTTCTCGGAGCAATGTAATCTAGCGGCAATCTAAGCGCATCATTTACAGAGTGTTCGCACTTCTAGTTTATTGATTACATGGGGTGAACGATGGGACTCGAACCCACGACAACCGGGATCACAACCCGGGGCTCTACCAACTGAGCTACGCCCACCATTGATGAATTAACTGCCTATCTCACCCTAGAAAAAACGCCCATCACCATTTAGGTGACCATCCTTTCTAGATATATTCTTCGCTGCCTATTATACATAGCTCACACAAAAAATCTTGAAAGAATTAAAAGCAAAAAGCTCAAGCGCGCTCTATGTTACCACTTTAACAAGTTCTAAAAATAGCAGAATCTTTTGAATTGGTACGCCCGGCAGGATTCGAACCTGCTACCCTCGGCTTAGAAGGCCGATGCTCTATCCAAATGAGCTACGGGCGCATTATCCTAGAAAAAGCATTCAATATCAATTAGTTAAACAGTACGACTACATCTCTATATCCACCACATCTTCCTTGCGGGACCTTTATTGTTGACCACTGCACCTTAACAAAGTTAACCCTGGACCGCTAGACTGATTCTTTGCTGGCCGTTTTATTTTTGTTTTGAACTTTAAACCTACAACAGCCAGTCTGTCCTGGTCAAATTAGTCGAGACAGATCTCGCCACACCACCCTTTTCTAGGAGAATCGTTTATACTAATGAGATAGAGATGGATAAAATATGGCAAGAGAAATACCCAGACAAAAACATAACCAAAGAGGATAAAACAATTTATTTCTTGAGGCAGCTAATCTTTCCTTTATTATTGACTCTAGCACTATCGGCTATAGCTCAAGAAAAAAGTGATAGTACGCAAAAATTTACTCCAGCAGCATTTTCTAAAGCGGCTTTTGCCGGCGGTTGTTTTTGGTGCATGCAACCCGTCTATGATCATGTTGAGGGTGTTATTGAGACAACCGTGGGCTATATTGGCGGTCATACAGACAATCCAACCTATGAAACCTATGCAATGCCGTCCGCAGATGGTACCAGTTATACTGAAGCGATTCAAATCACGTTTGATCCTGATAAAGTTAGCTATGAAGCATTGTTAAATCTCTTTTGGCATAATATCGATCCCTTAAGTCCCCCTGAAGCAGGGCAATTTTGTGATGTTGGTTATCAATATCGATCAGAAATTTTTTACTATAATGAAGCGCAAAAAAAATTAGCAGAGCAATCAAAAGTGGCACTGGAGCAATCTAGTCGCTTTGATAAACCTATTGAAACCCGCATCACTGCTGCCACAAAATTTTATAAAGCTGAAGCGTACCATCAAAAATATTCTATAAAAAATCCTCTTCGGTATAAACTATACCGCTATAATTGCGGTCGCGATAGAACATTAAAAGCACGTTGGGGATAATTCTATGACTCTGCGGCGCTGATATTTTTCAAAAAACATATTTATAATCAAATGGTTAGATGGTCGGGGTAGAGGGATTTGAACCCCCGACCCCCTGCTCCCAAAGCAGGTGCGCTACCAAACTGCGCTATACCCCGAAAAAATTTGTATAGAGAAAGGATAATATCCCTATCTAGACCATTATTTTAGCATTATCAAAGACACTAAAAGGTGATGATAAACGTTGGGCGGATAGGGGTCATCTTTCATTAGACCCAAAATCCCCTCATATGCCCCAACACATCGAGCGAAATTGTAACATATATTGGTGAAGAAGCTATGGTACATTGGAAATCTAATCATCCCAGCCCAGGATAAGGAACTGCCAAGAACCACGGATGAAACGCCCTATCTCTCATGTATCTTGTGTGCTTATTCTTGCTTAACTCATTGCATTACTGCCAAAAACAAAAAAATATGACCATTCCTATTTTCCAACACATAGCCTGTTATAATGCGCGCATGCCCCGGTGGCACAGTGGATAGCGCGGCCCCCTCCTAAGGGGCAGGTCAGAGGTTCGAATCCTCTCCGGGGCATATACAGAGGGCATTTTGGCATCCCATCTTGAGGGCATCTTTGACAGATAACGGGTATAGACTAAATGACTAGGCTTTAACTATAGTCTTTCAGATAAAGATCTTTACATGTCAGATACATAACCAACTTAAGCCCCTATATTACAGTGGTTCTATGACGCATGAATGCTCAGGTGTAAAGATCTTTATCTGAAGATCTATAGAAGCCCCAAAGGTGAGTCCTAATTCTATATCTTTATCATCATGAAAGTCTTCTTCTCTAGAGCGGTGAGCCGGTGAAAAGAAATCGGTAATTCGTTCACTATGCCTTTCTACGACTTGCATCCCTAATTCACCACCCATCGCCGCACTAAGCAGTGTAGGTGCCCACCATCCAGCAACAGGATAACCCGTAGCATAGAAAATAACAACAACACCTCCTCCAACCACAACAGCACCACCAACAACGATGCCACTAAGCACACAGCAAACTAAACACGAACCAGATCCTTCGGGCGCCCCATCTTCACTCTCTATATTTTGATGTTCTCTTGCCATTAGATATTCCTCCTAAAGTACTCACGCAATGTGACTCAAAACTAACAGACAAAGCTCACACCGTGATCAATTTAATTTGATCAAAAGACAATGATTTTTCATAATCACAACGTTCTGATCCGCCGGTAATATACGGTACAATAGTAACATTGATTGCAGAAGATTTGCTGGCAAGTTTTTTGATCGCCCGGGTAACTTCCACTCTTTTATATAATGGATTGGCCCCTGTTTTTGCGCGAGTATCGTAAGCCCTTTTAGCTTGTACATGGCAATGACCAACATCACCACTACAACCCGCATGACCAAATACTCGGAATGACCCGACATACCCTTTGTGCAGGTTATAACCCAAGGCAATCTCTGCTTTCGGATTATTTAAAAAGATCCGCGCTTCGTAAGAAGCGTCGGTATCACTCACTCCGTAAAATTCCAAATAAGCACGTGAAAATTTTTCCACAAAAGCACTTTTAGGAAAAATTTTAACATTAATAGAATACACTGGACACGCAAAAATAGACATGATTTACTCCTGTTCAATATCTTGGGCAGAATAAGCATATTCATAGCCTAAGCTATTTGGTTGTAATACTTCACGGACTGTCAAATTAAAAGGGGCTAGTATTGAATCTAGTAATTGTGGATCTATATTTTCTATACCCCAACGCTGTTGCCATAACCACCAAATGCGATCAACCATGGCATGATGCGAAAAAAAGATTGGATCGTAAGCGGCAATGGTTGCATCCCCCATATCACCCCATATCACTTGCTCAACATTCGTAGCAGGCTGATCGTTTTCCTGTAGCGGCACATCATTCGCATCTCTCTTATAGCCGCCGATCCAGCCATGCATATGATCATGCACATCCTGCAGACGATCAGAAAATTCTCGCCAACTTTCAATCGACAATAGCCATTCTAAAGTATCATTAAAGCCACTCGGGATATCGGGATAAGGGAGTTGATTCAGTGGTCGCCCAAAACGACGCGTCAATCTATCTAAAGGACGCCCAGGGATATCCAGACGCATATGAAAACCATATAAAGGATTAGCTTGATTATCCGCATCCAATGGTTCAGAAAAGGCTTGTGGAAAACCTTCATTGAATGAAGCTTCTGAACGCCAATCCCACCACGGCAGGGCAACCTCCTCAGAGCGGTCCCGCAGCGCTAATTCAAATTGATGTAGATAAGCACGGTGCCAAGGGAGAAATAAACGTATCCCGCGCCTTGGACCACGCTCTTGTCCCAAGGTTTGATGATGCCAGCATTGCCATGACGGAAATCCATGAAAACCTGCCAAGTGCGCAAAGCCATAATTGTCTGTACGCTGCATCATTTCAGTATAGGCTTGCCTAAGCTTCTTCAATTGCCCGGGGGAAAAATTACGAATATTGAGACGATATATGAATTCAGCCATAGTTTACTCCTTATTAACCTAACCGTCCTGATCCTCAACACATTTGACATATCTCTATTATCCTAGAAAAAGCAACTGACAGCCAGTAGTTCTTAATTAAAAAATCTAGGCTAAAAGTAAACAATCTATAAAAAATCCAACAACAAACTGCCATTACTTTTCGCCACCTGACAAATATTGAAATTTCTGTTATAATAAACGATTAAAAGTGTTGCAATGGTTATTCCTCGCGATTGGATTTTGATGAATATATCTAGCGGTAAAATTTTCATGCCGTACGCATAACACGTAATACATGGGTATCTTAATAAGGAAAGTTTACTAGAGCCTATCGTCAATTCGCTCAGATTGAGCCGTGGTCCATTGATTTTTGAGCACCGTAGCGCAGCATACTCGAGAGATGTGAGCTTTGGGCACAGAAAATCAATGGATTACGGCTAAAATAGTA
>JAZGGN010000250.1:0-3551 GCA_036480475.1 Gammaproteobacteria bacterium | reverse complement strand
TCCACCATCGACAATATGCGTTCAACTTCACCGCCAAAGTCAGCATGACCTGGCGTATCTACAATATTAATATGATAATCTTGCCATTGAACCGCCGTATTTTTAGCTAAAATAGTGATCCCACGCTCGCGCTCTTGGTCACTTGAATCCATGATCCTTTCTGTACCGATCGTTCGACGACTCAGTGTGCCCGATTGTTCCAATAAACGATCGACCAGGGTTGTTTTACCATGATCAACATGAGCAATGATGGCAATATTACGCAGCTTAGTAATCATTAGAATGCACCTTGTACTTTGAGGAATGCCATTTCCTCTGAATTAGAGTGCCTTCCTAACACTGCATTACGATGGGGGTAGCGACCAAAGCGATCGATCACCGCTTTGTGTTGCTCGGCAAAATCCAACGAGGCCGCAAATAACGATTGTTGATCTTCTGCCACTTGAGTATGCAACTCCGTAAACAAAGTCACACAATGTTGTTGTCTATTTTTATCTTCACTGTGCATGAGCGGCATATATAGGAAAGAAGTTTCAATGGGGCACAATTGTCTAGGATAGCCCTTATCGATGGCAAGTTCCGCTAAGGCCAATGCTTTTTCATCTTGGTGGTATGCCATCGCGCTATCACGATAAATATGACGCGAAAATTGGTCAAGTAAAATAATCAAAGCCAGACAACTACGTGCATCTTCTTGCCAAGCCTCATATTCACCGGCTATCGCACGCTTTAAATCATCACCAAATTCAGCCGCAATTTTTTGATCAAAAACAGGATCTTTATACCACCAACGCTGGCGATAAACTTCCGTCACCTGACCATTATCTGATATTTCACCAAACCAAAAATGTAAGATGTTCTTTTGCTGATTTGATTTCATATGGCAATACACAATTATTGATGATCTACTCGATCCAACCTAATTCCTAGCCTATATACCCGTTATCCATCATTACAATGGATTTTCGGCTTTTCACACCTCACACCCATTATAAGCCAAGCCCAAAACAAGCCTTAAACCCAATAGGGGTAAGTATAGCAAAGTGGGAGCGAATGCTAACACACAGGAGAAATTTTGTATATCCAACTACGGCACTGCTTAAAATACTGAAGATTAGGTTAATTTTGATGGGTCCCACCGCTCAACAACTTGGCCACAAGCAACCAAGATTGTTTCCTTATCATATTTCCGCCTACGCGGGAAACCCGCGCTAACGGCGACCAAAGAGGCGCATTGTATCGCTCCCCTTTGGAAACCCCATCATATTTGACTCGGGTGCAAACACCTCAGATTTTTTTCTTTAAAAATTTTGTCAAAAGATATATTTGTTGCATGGCTAATAACGTTATGATATAACATAACGTTATTAGCCACAATACAAGGAAATAAATTATGCAAGAAAGACAAATTCGACACTGCCTAGATGAGCTGGCAACGTATCTTCAATGTGCAACGTTTTTTACTGCGCAGGAAGTGCATGACATTTTTAATATCTCTGAATTAGTGGCTTTTTTTCAGGAACAAAAAGAACAATTTAGCACACTGTTATTAGGTGTATCTGCATTAACAACCATTCCTCCGAATCTATTATTAGCGCGTAAAGTTAAAAGCAATATTGACTTTTCCAGACGTACTCATGATCACAGGCATAATCATCAGCATAGTTATCCTGGTATTGCTGTGGTGGTGTTACCTTTTCTGCTCATTGGTTCAGCGGCTGGTAAAGAATTCATTGAAACAATGGGATTGACTGGTTGGCCACAGTGGGCGGTAGTTTTGCTATCAGTGGGGGCAGGAGGATTTCCTGTTGCCTGAGGGTCCTGGAAGATCCATAGTTTGGAGATAGGAGAAACGGTTGATGTAGGGAGAGATATCAATGTTAGTAGGGATCTGCAAGTTGTTAGATCTGGGGAAACTGCTTCTTCATCATATCTGGGTTGCCGTTTTTTTAATACGGCTAGAAATTTTTGCACAGGACTTAAACAAACTTTCTGGGATGAGATTGGCCAACTGCCCTCTTGGACAGCTAAAGTTTCGGCAGCTTATTTTAGAGGCGGTATATTACTAGGACATTTTGGTGAGGGTTGGTATGCCATGCAGGCATTTACCCAGCGCTTTTTTAATATTGCTAAATATAAGGCGCTTGATATTCCATTGAAGCTTGTTTTTGCTCTAATAGTGATGATTATTGAAGGTAACACGGAAGCGCGTTCCGCTGTTAAATTAGGGCAGGCGCGCCATTCTGCGGCAACTCATCAATCTTGGCACGATTATCTGCGCCCGATGGAACTTATCCAGATCGTTTCTGGTATATTGCATTCCTTATCTAATGTGCTTGGATTATCCGAATTAATTAGTGAGTTAGCACAACTTAGTGAGGATGATGAAACTTATAAGTTAGTTATCTTTGTCGTTAGCACTTTGTTAGTTTTGCCGCCAGCCACCAGAGGGTTTTACTCATTAGTAAATGTTGACTATACACAACTAGCCCAAGAAGGTGCTGACTTGCTAGATAATGGCGGAGACGAAAAAGTAGTTAGCCATGTACAGCAACCGCTCATTGTCAATGACGAGGAAGCACACACTGACGGCACCATCTTGAAAAGGTGAAAGCTCAATTCCTCTGATAAACACATTGCTAAGGAACGGTCACGAAATAACTTCCGTGTTTGACGCTCAGATTTATGCCGGATTGAATCGTTCCGATTGAGAAAAACCGCAGAACTACCCGAGGTAATGCGAGGATTTTTCAATTGTCCTGAGTTAACACGTCAGGACAGGCGTAACGATTCAAGATGGCGTGAAGGTGAGATGCAAAACTGGAAGTTATTTCATGACCGCTCCTTACCCAGATACCCGAGATATATACCCGTGACCTTTCAAAGAGGGTAACGGGTATAACTCAAATGATGGTAAGTTCAGCTACAGAATCCTAGGCTCATTATTTACGGGAAGTGCTGTAGTCTGAAGACAGATCATCTTCCCCAGGCAAAATGGTATAAAATTCAAAACGTACTGTTTTTTCATCCTCGTCTGCTACATTGCTTGCCAACGCAGTACTAAAATTGATGTCACCTGGGCGATCATTGCTTAAAGTATTATCAGGCTTAAAAACCCAATAAAGGCTTAATGATAATAATATTGCTAATAATAACAGCAATATTATTTTACCAGGCACCCGCAATAATACGGGCCGGCGAGGCGATTTTTTTTGCCGATATCTCGCTTGAGTTTTTGCCATTTTACATTTGCTCCGGTGCAGAAACGCTCAACAGCTTTAAGCCATTCACAAAAATTTGCTTGGCCGCCATGATCATGCATAAGCGTGCATCACGCAAATCACCATCATCAGCAATAAATATGTGGGCATTGTAGCACACGTGTAAAGCACTTGCCAGATCACGTAAATAATGGGCAATTTGATGGGGTTCGCGAGCCAATGCGGCACTGACCACCAGCTCTGGGAAACGTGATATTTGTGACATGAGTTCTTTTTCTTCTGTGTGTTGCAGCAAACTCAAGTGCTGCAAGCCCTGGTCTTGGTCCCAAG
>JAZGGN010000249.1:0-4955 GCA_036480475.1 Gammaproteobacteria bacterium | reverse complement strand
TCGCTAAACAGGATATTGCCAGTGGTGTGGTTACCGTAATTACGGCGACGGGCAAAACAGAATCTCCCAGTTTAGCGCCAAATGGCAGAATGGTGATTTATACCTACGAAGGTGAGGATCAAAGCACCTTAAATATTGTTTCTACGGATGGTGAAGTTCACCTGCGTTTGCCTCTGCGTGCCGGTCAAGTACAAGAACCTGTATGGTCGCCATTTTTGGAATAGAGATTGATCTTTAGTGATTGATTGTTTAGGGATGATAATCATGACAAAATTAGAACAAGCCTTGAGTGATCCTTCCGGTGTTTATCGCACGCCGGATGAAGTGGTAAAAGATCCAGATCTAACGCGCAAAGAGAAAATAAAAATTTTGCATGTATGGCATTATGATGCTCTTGATCTTGCGGTTGCCAGCGAAGAAAATATGGCGGGTAGTGATGAGGATTCGATGTTATTACCGCAGATTTTACAGGCGTTGCGTGCGCTGGGTGTTGAACATGATTCTGATGAAATGCCACCAACGAAGCATGGGGCGTAGCAGTGAGCTATGACTGCGACTCAGCCTTAGTGGGCACCTCTGTTATCGCGCTGTGATTGTGATTCTTTGTTCGCCTTTTTTTCCCCACAATAATAAATATACTGACTCCCAATATTGTCGATAGTATCGATCCGACAATGACCCCTTGCCGTGAGGTATCTTCATAGAGCGTGCCATTAAAGGCCAAGGCACTTAGGAATAAACTCATGGTGAATCCGATCCCAGTCAGCGTAGAAACAGCAAATAACTGTGGCCAGTTACTACCGCTAGGCAAGCGTGCTAAGCCACTCTTGATCACAAGCCACGATACGGTAAACACACCGATGCTTTTGCCAACAAATAATCCGAGCATAATGCCCAGGGGAACCGGTAAAAATAATCCAGAGATCGTGAAACCCTTGAAGGGGATCCCTCCGTTAAAGAAAACAAAAGTGGGCAAGATAAAATAAGCAACCCATGGGTGTAACATCCGTTCCAAGCGTCTTAACGGTGAGTAACTGGTACCATCTTTAGTGCGGAGTGGAATGAGCATGCCAATAATGACGCCAGCAATCGTCGCATGGATTTTAGATTCCAGTACCCCAACCCAAATAAATATGCCGATCAACATGTAAGGCGCCACGCGCTTGACCCCCAGTCTGTTGAGTAATATCAATGTTAATATGCCAGCAGTGGCTAACCCCAGGGCAGCAATAGAGAGTGAACTGGTATAGATGGCACCAATAATGATGATCGCCAGAATGTCATCAACAATGGATAATGCCACAACAAAGACTTTTAGATTTGTCGGTACACGGTCGCCAAGCAAGGCAACCACGCACAGTACGAAAGCGATATCCGTGGTCGTTGGGATAGGCCAACCCAAAACTGTAACTGAGTTACCATAATTGAAGACATAGTAGATGAGTCCGGGAATGGCAATACCGCCAACAGCTGCAATCACAGGCAAGGAAAGCTGTGAACGGTTTGATAATTCACCTTCGGCTATTTCACGCTTGATTTCTAAGGCAAGCAGCATAAAAAATATAGCCATGAGAAACTCATTGACCCATAGTAATGCTGATTTTTCCAAGTTAAACGTTCCAACGCGGATTTGGATGGGTAGATCAATGAATGCTAAGTAATAACTGTAGAGTGGCGAGTTGGCGATGATTAAAGCAATCGCGAGCACGAACAGGAGGACAACACCACTACCGGCCTCCAGTTTAATAAATTCTTGTAAGCGTTTACTAAAGTTCATACGGGATTAAAATTTGTTTTTAAATCTTGCCAACAGTTTAAATAATCATGTTGCCTGAATTTCGCATTCAGTGCATCCTCAGTGATATGCCATACATAGCAGCTTTCGAACATAAATGCTAGTATTTCCCCACATTTTTGTGGTTTTAGGGTTGCCGTTGATGCTTTTTGGTACGTTACGGCGTCTGGGCCGTGAGCAGACATGCAATTGTGTAAGCTGCTGCCACCTGGTGCAAAGTCACTGGTTTTAGCATCATACACGCCGTGTACCAAACCCATAAATTCACTCATGATGTTGCGGTGAAAATAAGGCGGGCGGAAACTGTGTTCTGCCACCATCCAACGCTCAGGGAAAACAACAAAATCGAGGTTAGCAACACCCGGAGTGTTGCTCGATGAAGTTAATACCGTAAAAATTGAGGGATCAGGGTGATCAAAACTGACGGTGTTTATGGTATTGAATCGCGTCAAGTCATATTTATAGGGGGCATAATTACCATGCCAGGCGACGACATCAAGCGGTGAATGTTTGATCGGTGCTTGCCACAGCTGATCCAAAAATTTACAACTCAAATAAAAATCACCTTGCTTTTGTTCATAGCAGGCGCGTGGGTATTGAAAATCACGCGGATTGGCTAAGCCATTGGCACCAATTGGCCCAAGTTCTGGTAGGCGTAATGGGGCGGCAAAGTTTTCACAAATATAACCACGTGCTTGTTTGCCCGCTAGTTCAACTTGAAATTTAATGCCTCTGGGGATCACTGCAATTTCTGATGGTTTTAAATCGATAGGGCCGAACTCAGTTTTAATGTATAACTGACCTTCTTGTGGCACGATCAAAAATTCGCCGTCCGCATTATAAAAATAAGTGCTCATCGATTGATTGCAGGCATAGAGATAAATCGCTGCCCCGCGATGGTTTTTAAGATCGCCATTGTTAGCGAGTTTAACTAGGCCGCAGATAAAGTCGGTTGATTTTTTAGGGTAGGGCAGTGGTCCCCAACGCATTTGTGTTGGAGGCATGTGTTTAATTGGCTGAGATGTTTTGGTTTTTAATGCTTTAAATTCGCCGTGCAACACAGAAGGGTGAATGCGATATAGCCAACTGTGTAAATTGCTGTGTCGTGGACTGGTAAAGGCGGCGCCACTGAGTTGTTCCGTATATAAACCATAGGGGGCTTTTTGCGGTGAATTTTGCCCTTGTGGCAAAGCATTGGTTAACGCTTCACTGCTGTGGTGATTGCCAAAGCCGGACTGGTAATTTTTTTCCATGTTAACAACTCCTACTAAATAGGTAATAGTGCTGCGATAACGTGCCTCGATTCTAAAGCCAATACATTATAAGTACGGCATGCTGCGCCCGTATCCATCACTTCAACACCAATACCCGCTTGCGCAAAAGCGCCCAAAACGTCCATATGTGGAAAAATTTGTTTGACGCCACTGCCAATGATCACTACCTCTGGTTTAAGGTCGACAATGAATTGACAATGTTTAGCCTTCAGCTCAGCTATGTTTTGTGGTGGCCATGTGTGAATAATCTCGTCAGGCGTAATAATAACACTGCTATTGTATATTTTGTTTTCAATTTGTATTTTTCCGTCAGCATAGCCTTGCACTATAGTATTGGCGTCATTATCTATTTGTATTTCCAAAACAGTTCACCAAGGCTAATTCAAAGAAATATTCTATCACAAGTCATACTTTGATTTTCTTTGTTTCTAACAGGATTTATATTACGCCATATTGTAAAATTTAAAACTGATAAAGTTATGCATTAATCTTTTAGTTTAATAAAGTTCCTGTTATTATAGTCAGCTAATTAAAGTGGCTGGAGTTATTATGGCAGTAGAAGTAAAAGATAGTGGAGCACTACTTGTTAATACAGGAGATGGGCCGTTTGCTCCTTTGCTGACGAGTGATGGTGTAGGTCGTAGTGGCATAAGAGATTTTACAGATGTTGAGCCTTTGCTGAGGCATCAAGATGAGACAAAATCTGATGTCATAGAGGCAGAACAAGCGGCTGAGACGAGTAGGTACCCCGGGACAGGCCGCAGGTTCCGCTTGCTAGGCCGTTTCCTTCATGAATCGTCTAGATTTTTCTCTCGACTGCCCGGAGACGTTTCCGTGGTGACATGGGGATTTGAGACAGCGTTTCGACCTTTTGTAGGTGCACTAAATCAACACACCAAGGGTATGCGAGCGGCTGAGAGTGCTGAGACACAAGTTGAGCATGCAAGGCAGCGAAGGATAATCACTCAGGTTGAAGATAGTGATCTCGCCTGCTTATGGGAGGAAATAGTTGAATCTGAACATAATATGCAGCGTGATATCAAGATTTTTTACGCTTCATGGGCACTTTATCTAGCGGCAACAGGTACTGCAATCATTATGGGTTGGCCGGTAGAGCCTTTTTTTGTAGCTGCTGCACTTGGCGGTGCTGCGGAAGACGAGCACATAACCTATGGTAAGAGTAAAGAGGTAAGGAAGTTGTGTGATGAGCATGGAAAGAGGCTTTCTAAGTGTCTTGAGAGCAAAATGCTAGAGCCTGATTTTAAGGAATTGTATCGGGTTATCGATGAGGATTTTGGAGAAGAGATGCCTGAGGTTGCTGCGGGCTCGTTAGCGGGAGAACGAAGTTTTACGGGCCTAGGGGCCGATCTTCCTCTAGCTAAATTTATAGCGAGTCATGGCAGTTCTTTGGTTGCTATCTTGGTTGGTACAAGATTATTTTTTGACGAGCTAACCCCATTTTCCTTGGTAGGGAAGCGTGCGCTACTTTTTTATCATATGGTAAGCCGATTGAATAAACGTGAGGTTGGATATACGAGAGTCATTGATGTGCGTGAGAAGACGTACGCATTAAATCGAGCATTGGGGGGTGTTTTTCCGTCAGAGCTAAAAAAGAAAGTTATGGAAAGTTTAGCAAAGGAACCATCATGTTTGAGTGGTAGAAACAAGTGGCTATGGCGAGGCTTGTCTGTTGCATCGGCGAGTTTTACTACAGCTCTGACTCTTTATGCTGGGGCACAATTTTTCGTGGGCTCTTATGTTAACCCATCTTTGGCCATCGTAAAAAACATAATGATATAAATCAATTAGTTAACCTGTGGATAAATTATTTTGGGGCACTACTTATTTGCGTTTACCCGTTCGGACTTAGAGATAAGATTTTTCAA
>JAZGGN010000248.1:0-2091 GCA_036480475.1 Gammaproteobacteria bacterium | reverse complement strand
TCTTATTGCCAT
This sequence comes from Gammaproteobacteria bacterium, assembly GCA_036480475.1. Classification (GTDB taxonomy): domain Bacteria; phylum Pseudomonadota; class Gammaproteobacteria; order JAZGGN01; family JAZGGN01; genus JAZGGN01. The sequence goes on along the minus strand of JAZGGN010000248.1, from coordinate 2,079 downwards.
TGCTTGAAGTTCCTCCCGTAAGTAAATCCGAGATAACTTGCAAGCCAATCGGCACATAAAAAATTGTAAGTGACACAAGCGGCAAGGTGTGTCTTTTGCTCATAAATCCAGTTTTGCAGTATAACCAGATCAATACACCTGTATTCAGCAAAACCAATATTGGAATAAAGAACCTTTCTGCACTTGTGATATTGTATCTCTTAAAGCGGCTGTAAATACCTATCAGGAAAAATGGAACAAAATAATACATCAAAATTTTGCAAATATTGTCCGAAAGCTTCCCAATCCCTTTAGCTAATGTTGCTGGCACTAAGCTGGCAAAGTATTTAGTTAACACATTAGTGGGATTAAAGTCACATCCAGCGGTACTATCAAGTAGAGCAAGCCGACCGATGCACTGCTCAGGAAAAATATAACCCATAAATCTCATATATGGCACCGCGATAACAGCAAAGCCTGCTAAAAGTAAAATTAAAGCTCCCGTTGCCTTTACTCTGCACATTTTGTTTTGCGGCCTGATAAGGTTAAAAAGCAGCCACGCGGTCCCGTATATAACCAACTGGCAGCACTCAGGCCTGATTAAGTACCCCAGACCCGCGATTAGCCCTACGCAGCCAAATATCCACCATTTACTGAACCTTGCACCTAGTAATAGCAGCCAAAAGCCCATTGCCAAAAGCATGATATGTGGCCATTCAGTTAAAGCATCGCTGCCATACTCAGCAGGAACAGGTAAGATAGTAAGAATTAAAATAGCCCAAAAGCTCATTCGTCGACCGACAAGCAGGCTTCCCACAAAATACAATGCGACCGTGGCAATTACTTTGCCCGCAAGCGAAACAACCTGGGCTGAAATTATCCAACTTTTTAAGGAACTTTCTTCGTAGAATAAGTTGATTAGTTTGTTTGTGCTGCAAATAAGAAATGAATACCCTGGGGCACTGGAAACATCGCGCATAGCCTTTGCTGGCTCGACGGCAAGCTTTTTAGCATACTCTATATACATTACCCCATCTTTAGCAATGAGAACGGTTGTGGCAATTAGGTAAACTCCGACTAAAGACACAGCACAAATAAGAATAAGCAAGTTGATTGCATCGTTTTTACGTCTTTTGGACTTGACTTCTAATTTGGCTGCCATCATTTATCATCCTTGATAATTCAGAAAACAGATTGTGTATCTAATATTGATAATGGCCGACAGTTTCAAGATAATCTATAACTTTCTGATTTGCAATAAATTTCCATAGCAGTTAAGATCGCGCAGAATCGCAATGTTAACGCCGTTTCGAAAGGATGGATTATATAAGGTGATGAGTTGCACCAAATCAGCTTACAAACAAAGCCCCGGAAACTGGCTAAAATAAAAACTTATTGATTCTGATGGTCACAGATCAAAGAAATGAGGTTTTTGGCGGGGATAGGTTTGAGCTTATATTCCAACCCCTTCATTATATAGCTCTTCGATTTCCTGTACCGATAGAGCCTTGTCAAATATCTTCACATTGTCTATTGAACCGTTAAAGTGTCTGTTTACAAGGGCTCCTGTTTTAGAGTTATTCTGACATCCTGCTATAAACAAATTATGGGTAGAAGTATTTATTGAGCCGCTTACATTTCCTTCACTGTCTAAAATGTTGTTCACGTAAAGTCTGAGTTTACTTCCATCATAACGCATAACAACATGAGTCGGTCCTGATATTGCGCTGCTGCCTGTAAACCAGCCTTGTGTAAGCGGATACAGGAGAACTTTCAAGCGGCCGGAACTGTCAACCGCAAAATAATAAGCCATTTTTTTGCTTACTATGTCATTGTAATTTGTGGGGAATGAGGCCGGATTGACCCAGGCAGATATGGTAATTTCATTAGTAATATCAAGACTATTGTCACTGCCGCAATCTACATAGTCATCTATCCCATCAAAAGTTAATGAGCCTTGGCCCCATATTGGACCATTGACCAAAGTTCCGTGATTTCCATTGCCCGAACAATCTCCTGCCGTGCTGCCGCTACCTTCATCAAATTCCCAGCAACCAACTAAGCCATCACCGACTGGCTCGGTCGTAGCACATTCGCTAC
>JAZGGN010000247.1:0-2462 GCA_036480475.1 Gammaproteobacteria bacterium | reverse complement strand
TTAGATAATATTTCATTTAAAATCAGCCCGGGTGAACGTATCGCTATCATTGGTCGCATTGGTTCAGGCAAAACAACACTGGCCAAAATGCTACTGAGCTTATATGCACCAACTTCAGGCTCGATACTGATCGACAATACGGATCAACAACAAATTGACCCCGCTGATCTGCGTTTTCGCATCGGTTATGTCCCACAAGATCTGGTGCTACTCTATGGCACCGTTAAAGATAATATTTCAATAGGCGCCGCTTATGTCGATGATGAAGAGATTTTAAGAAGCGCAAAAATCGCTGGTGTCGATCGCTTTGTCAGTCAACACCCAGAAGGCTATGATATGCAAGTGGGTGAGCGCGGTTGCCATTTATCTGGCGGACAACGCCAATGTATTGCGATTGCCCGTGCCCTATTACTCAATCCATCTATCCTGGTATTTGACGAACCCAGCACTTCGATGGATGACAGTAGCGAAGCGTTACTTAAGAATAATTTAACGGAATACTTAAAATCTCAAACCTTAGTTTTAATCACCCATAAAGCATCCATGCTCACCTTAGTTAACCGGATTATTATTATGGACAATGGCAAGTTAATTGCCGATGGTCCGAAAGACGTTATTTTAAGCAAATTACAGCAGGGACACATAAAAACACAAGACACAAAAGACAAGCCAGCAACTCAAAAACCTGCAGGATAATAAAATGGAACCACAAGACAAGTCACATGAAAAAAAAGCACCCTTAGCGATTAGTGATGTTCGTCAGGATTATTTTAAATTAGAGAAGCCTAAACGTTCAGCACATGTCATTTTATGGATCTTTGTCGCTTTCATCATTGTTGCAATCACCTGGGCAAATTTTGCTATTTTAGATGAAGTCACAACCGGGCAAGGCAAAGTTATCCCGTCAAGACAAGTGCAATTAATACAAAACTTAGAGGGTGGTATTGTCAGTGAGATCCTAGTCACGGAAGGTGAAATTGTTGAAAAAGGTCAAGTCTTAATTATATTTGATGATACGCGCTTTTCCGCCAGTTTTTCTGAAGCGCGACAAAACCGGATCGTGCTCGAATTTGAAATTGCACGCCTCAGCGCCCAAACAGAAGACAAGCCTTTAGTAATCAGCGAGGAATTACAAACATCACACCCGGGTATTTACGCTTCTGAAACGTCATTATATCACTCCTGGATGAATGGTTTAGATCAATTGCGCCAAGCTTTCAATCTCGCTGATCGCGAGTTACAGTTGACCAAACCCTTGGTTGCCAAAGGGGCGGTCTCTGAAGTTGAAGTATTACGCTTGCAGCGTCAAATCAACGAGCTGCAAGGACAAATTATTAACTTCCGAACTGAGGCTCTGAATGAACTCAATGAGGTTAGGGCTGAATTGCTGGCTTTAAGAGAATCCAACATCATCCATGCTGACCGCCTGCACCGCACCAAAGTACGCTCTCCAGTCAGAGGCATTGTCAATCAAATTAAAGTGACAACCATCGGTGCAATCGGCCAGCCCGGCACTGATTTAATGGAAATCGTGCCACTGGATGATACCTTGCTTATTGAAGCTAAGATCAGACCCTCAGACATCGGCTTTTTACATCCCGGCCAAAAAGCCATGGTTAAAATTACTGCTTATGACTTTTCCATCTATGGCGGGCTCGAAGGCACATTAGAACGGATCAGTGCAGATACCCTTGAAGATGAACAAGATAAAGATGAAAGCTTTTACTTGATCCGAGTGCGCACAACGGAAAATCAACTCGGCACAGCAGGTGAACCCCTGTTTATCATTCCTGGGATGTCCGCCACGGTTGATATTTTAACCGGCGAAAAATCAGTCTTACAATACTTTTTAAAACCCATATTAAAGGCGAAACAAAACGCATTAAGGGAAAGGTAGTAAACTTCTTTTCTATGCCCGTTATCCGTCAAAGAAGGCATTTCCCCCGAAAGCAGCGTTATGTCATGCTATGCCTCTTCCTCTATCCATTTCATCAATGTTTCGATAACTTTCTTAGCCTGATCCTGACTTGAAATATTAAACTTAGAACGCTGCATATACTTACCTTGGCTTTTTTGATAACGGCGAATACTGTAACGATCCGGACCATACTGTTGCTTAGCCTTCTCCCAATTCTGATATCGGTATACTATGGTTGTCCATGCCCCTCTCGTTAGAATTTCTTTATCCAGCTGCTTACAAACCAGCACACCTTCTTCTTCAAAATTTATAGTTAAATCATCAATCTCATTTGTCATATTCTCTCCTTTATTTAAAGTAGTTAACAGCCAGTAACTCGCATAACGCTTTGATTCATCTAGAGCCTAGGGCCTGTCGTCAATTCGATACTCTTGGCTGCAGTTCGTTTATTTTCTATGCTCCATTGCCCATATACCTCGAGTATGCTGCGCAGCGGTGCTCAAAAATCAATGGGTTACGGCTCAACCTAGCGAATTGACGACGC
>JAZGGN010000246.1:0-2624 GCA_036480475.1 Gammaproteobacteria bacterium | reverse complement strand
CGCGATCACTCTAGTAAAACTCTTTATTCGGTGCGGAAAACCTAAAAAGTCCGATCGCGATCATCTTATTGAGTGATCTTCTTCATCTTATTACGCAACTATCACATACTTTACATCAATCTGCGGTCACATCGAAAGACAGTGGAAGGACTTGAGAATCCCGATTGAAATTTTATGAAAGCCTTGGTTTTGTACAGAACCATCTCGGCTTAAAGCTACATTTTGGAGAAACAGATAAAGATGAAAGAGACAAAACAAGCTAAAGATAATTACTTTATTCTAACGGGCGCAATGGGGGCAGGTAAATCTACCCTACTTAAAGAACTCAGAAAATTAGGCTTGCCATGCATCGATGAACCGGCAAGACAAATTTTAGCCGAACAAAGAAGCCTTCAAGCTGAAGGCGTCCCTGAAAACAACCCAAAACTATTTACTGACTTACTGCTCTCAAGATCAATCTATCAATTTAAACAAATGCAAAATAGCCAAGAGCCAGTGATATTCGATAGGGGCATGCCTGATAACATCGCTTATGCAAAGCTATTCAATCTAAATACCCAAGTGAGCCTTAATGCAAGTCAACAATATCGTTACAATAAGCTCGTATTTTTCCTACCAGGCTGGAAAGAAATTTACAAAAATGACGATGAACGTAAAATGACGTTCAATGAGGCCAATCAATTCGGTCATGAGATTAAAAAAATTTACCAGGCACTCGCGTATCAAGCGATCGACGTACCGCTTGATTCTCCCTTATCAAGGGCTGAATTCATATTCAATAGAGTTGTCGAAAAGTAATTGCTTATCCTCTGTTCTTCACCAATCTTTGGCCACTGATAAAAAAATATCGATATAAATAAATTGGTTAATTTGTGGATAAATTATTTTGGGGCACTACTTATTTTTGGATTCTGGACAAAGTTCACCTGTCCATGGCGAATTACTAATTCAACATACTAAGCACGGTGAGATTGCATAGTGAAGGCATTAGATAAAACAAAGCTATACAAATCCCACTGCGCGGATTTTGTGACAGTCAGATGTGCTTTCATATGCTCTTATGTGCAAATTGTAGTGAAGTCTGCGACAAAATTGTTAGTAAAATCAATTGTTTAAATTTTAACTGACGGATTCATAATCCATTGACGCATGTCTAATTTTAACCTATATTGTCTAAATTAAAATTAGACGCAAGTTATTATTTGTTTTTATATCACACAATAACTAATTGTGTGATAATACTGTCCATTGATAATGCTGTAATCACTCGGGAGTTTGGGATCAAAAACCTAAATTCACGTACTCCGCCCGGTAACGTCAATGGATTATGTAGAGTACAGGGTAAACCAAACAGCAAAAAATTTATAATAATCTTTCGGAAAAGCAAGTCTTTCAATCACGAAGGTCTACTTTTCAAGATATGGAGCTTTGATTTTCCATGGCACATGAGGTACTCACCCTATCACCAGCAGGTCACCTGCATATCAACTCACTTGGTAGAGAAGATCGGTCGGATCAAACTAACCAAAATAGAAAAATCACCGAGACATTTACACTTAGTCAAGCGAATGGCCTGTTGGCCTTAGCCGCTGCCCGCAATACAACCCAGTGGTCCGCCACACTGATCTACTGGCGGGAATTTGCGCTGCAATACCTAAATACTTTATGCCATTTGTCAGCCCATAGCCAAAGTCCTGAACCTGTTATTCCACCTGATCAAGCAGCGCTGAAACAACGCGTGTTAGCACTGCCACCCATGCCAGGTGCTGAGTACTGTACACCAACAGTACTGGGAAATATTTGGCTTGACCTTGATCAGTGGGTGCTCAAAGAGATCCAAGGTTTTGACAAGGGGTTGAAGGGTTTTATCGCTCATTATCTTCCTCATTGGCATCAACTGGGACGAGTTTGCTTCCACCTGGCAGAGAATAAGCAAGAACCAGACTACCCTTTTGCCTTTTTAGCAACCTATGCCTCGCATATTGGCAAAAATGGACGTGTCATTTATCAAGCGCTAAACCAGGCTTTAAAAATATATGCGGATGAAGGCAAAAAAAAGCATTTGCTTCACTTGCTTAAGCCTGTCTATGAAGCTTCAAAGTGTTGCGCATGGGTGAAAGAATTATTGGACGATGGTGACATCTATCACCCGTTAGCATGGAATGCCTCAGAAGCTTATCAGTTGCTTAAAAGTGTTACTGAGCTTGAGGAGAGCGGGCTTGTTGTCAGACTGCCCAATTGGTGGAAAAAACGTCCGCGACCACAAGTGCAAGTCAATATAGGTAATATTAAGAAAAATGCTTTTGGAGCAGATACCCTATTAGATTTTAATGTAAAAGTGGCACTTGGTGATCAGGTACTGACAAATGACGAGATAAACGCCATTCTAGCAGAAAATGATGGTTTGGTTTTTCTTCGCGGTCAATGGGTAGAAGTGGATAAAGAACAACTGCAGCAAGCCTTAGATCATTGGAAAAATGTCGCCTCAGAGTCTGACGAAGGACTTTCCTTTATTGAAGGCATGCGACTTTTAGCAGGTGCCCAATCCGATCTGTCGGGGGCCAGCGCGCAGGATGCGCAAGATACCGCGTGGGCTTTTGTCAAAGCCGGTCCGTGGTTACAAG
>JAZGGN010000245.1:0-4238 GCA_036480475.1 Gammaproteobacteria bacterium | reverse complement strand
GGTTGGGATACGAGTATGCATCGGACGCATTTGTCGGCTTATGGTTTAGGATCACCATTTCCTGAAGATGCAAAATTGTGTGCCGCCTTAAGTGCTTTTTGGCCGGCAGCAGCACCAGATACGACGCGAACGTTTCTGATTAATCCACCCAATGATGAAAACATTTCTATGGCTAGAATTGTTGCGCCGATGATGGATAAAGAGATCGGTAGTGTTGCCGGTAGTACACCCTGGGATGGTGTGCAAGGCCCACAAGTTGATTATGAACAGCGTAAAGTCACCATTGCTAATATATTTTTTGCAGACTATGTTTTTAATAGTGTGAATAACAAGTTTACACTGGCCAGCACCAGCGAAGTGAGTATACGCCAATATGTTCAGCGGGTAAAAGCGATGCAAGTGCTTAGAAATTTAATTGATCAAGATCAGCGTTTGACTTTGGGGCAGGCAGGGGTGGCATTACTCTCTTTCAAAGAGAATTGGGATGCACAGGCGCCTACAGCGACCACCTATGATATTGAAATTGGACGACTGAATAATATTCGTAAAACGAATACGCATGCGTACTATGAAGCGGATATCGACAATGCGTTTAAAATACATATGGGGCAAGATGGCAGTGGGGTGACAGTGGATAGGATCTTGTAACGAATGTCTAACGGGTTTGATTTAATTGTTATTGGTGCGGGACCAGCGGGTTGTGCGGCAGCCATACATGCTGCGAGTCAAGGGTTAAGGGTTTGTATTGTCGAAAGAGAACAATTTCCGCGTGACCGACCAGGGGAGACTTTGCATCCTGGGGTTGAACCGATATTACAGCAATTAGGTGTGCTGAAAGAGATTGAACAATTAGATTGTGTCAGACATCATGGTATAGGCGTGCAGTGGAACGCAGCGTCAGAATTTCAAGCCTTTGGTGAAGATGAAGCGGGACCGTGGCGAGGTTGGCAAATTTATCGCCGCGATCTTGATGCTGTTTTATTACAAAAAGCCAAGGATTTAAATGTTGAAATCGTCATGCCAGCAAAGGCATTGGCGGTTATCGTAGAAGATAAACGTGTGATTGGTGTTGAAACTTCGCTCGGAAAATTTTATGCAAAGTATTGTATTGATGCCAGTGGGGCTTGGCATTGGCTTACTAGAAAATTAAACTTTGGGCGACAACAAGCAGCGATGAAGCTCTACGCACTGTATGGCTATGGCAAAGGTTTTTATAAGGCAGCTTATGATGATCCACAAATCGTTGCTGATGACAAAGGTTGGACTTGGATTGCGCGAGTGGCTGCTGATCATTACCAATGGACACGGGTAGAATTCACTAAAAATTTTTTAGATAAAAAGTGGCAACCGAAAGTACTTAATCACTTGCAGCCATTAGGAGACGCAAGAAGTGCAGATGTTTCCTGGCGTATTGCCAATCAATTAGCAGGATCTGGATTTTTTTTGGTGGGTGATGCGGCTTTCGTTCTTGATCCTGCTTCATCGCATGGCGTACTAAAAGCCTTGTTATCCGGCATCAAAGCGGCAGATCTCACCACAAAAATAATGATAAAAGACATTTTATCGACAGAAGCGGTGCTAAACTATCAGCAATGGCTGTGTGATTGGTATCAACATGATGTTGGAGAACTACAAGTGCTTTATCAAAAGGCATGGAAAACCAAAGGGGGTCAGAGTAACTTGATTTCATAAAATCAAGTTACTCTGACCCCCTTTGATTTGGTTCGGGAGAAAATTAGTCGAGGCAAGCTGGTGGTCAACTACTTTTTCTAGGATAATGTAAGCAATCAGTGTGGAATAGCGACAAAACATGGAGTGTTTATTGATGAAAATTTGCAAATTCAACTATTTTATTTTACTCGTCGTTTTTTTATCATTCATCATTGGTGGTTGTGAGCGATCAACCACTGAAATTGAACCGGTGGATGAACTTGCACCAGAGCCTATTGATATTCCTGGCGAAGGCAGTTGGCAGCAATTTCATGGTGATGCGCCCAATTACGGCATATATTTTGTGGATAGTGATTTTGCGTATAAACCAAAATGGTCTCTCGATCTGGGGCATATGATATTGTCATCACCCGTCATTGATGGTGATCATACCATTTACGTGGGCAATCTTGATGGTGAGTTAATCGCCGTACACCGATTTGGTCTGGAGAAATGGCGCTTAAATCTTGGTGAACCCGTCAGTGCAACACCAGCGGTATCCGTGTCTGGCAGAGTTTATGTGGTGACAACGAAAGAATTTGAAGATGGATCCTACGTTAGTACCTTACATTCAGTTTCATCGAGTGGTGTATTGGTGCGTTCTGTTCCTTTGGCAGATAACGCACGTACCACCAGCTCACCCAAGCTATGGCGTTCGGAAGACAATGAGTATGTTTTCTTATTTGCACGTTATGGCATTTTTGATCAAACGTCTTTATTGGTTTACGATCTATTTGGTGATCTTGTCGCCTATGAAAAATTTAGTGATTGTCCGTTGGTTGCCAGTGGTAATCCTATATGGGATGCGCTTGGTGACGTGCTTGGTTTGTTCAAGGATTTCTTTGATTCTTGGCCACCGCTTGAATTTGATAGCAGTGGCCTAGCATATAATTTATATGAACAAGTCGGTTGGTTGGATCCTACGGTGGCTATCGTAGATGCGCCGATATTTTCTGAAGATCCGCTAGTGGTTTGGGCCGATAGTGCATGTTTTATAGCGGCTTATCGTTGGCAGCCACCGAATTTAACTAAGTTATGGCGCAAGAAAGAAGCGCAAGGTCTTTTATCGTCACCTGCCAGTATTAGAGGATCAAGAACCGTTGCTTTTGGTACTCATAGTGGCCATGTGATTGCTTATGATTTATTGACCGGCGATCGCTTATGGAAAACAAAAGTTAAAGGCGGCGCAGTGATGGCTACACCGGCTTCAAGCGGTTTAGGCAGACCGATTTATGTTCTCAGCCACGATGGTTCGTTGACTGCATTGAAACTATCTGATGGCGATGAATTGAATCACATAAGCATTGAGGGCCTTACGATTGCGTCACCAGCGCTTTCGGCCGATCTTATTTATGCGAACACCACCCAAGGCTTAGCCAGTATTAGTTATGATTTTGAAAGTTGGGCCGGCACTGGCCATGCGAGTGGCGGTGGTATTGCTTCGCCGGCGATGGGTCCGGATGGCACTTTGTATACCATCGTTATGACGGATGATTCAGCGCTATTGCAGGCTTATGGTGGTGATCCCGTTATTATTCCAGAAACCGATGTTTTTTCAGAGTAGGGGTTATCAATCAAGGGGTCAGGTTCTGACGGATCCCCGCAAATATAGGAAGCAACTTGATATAGCACGAGGTAAAGCAAAAGAAATAAATCGTAATATTACTTTTATTTTGGAGAAAAGGGTGGCATTTTTATTTTGGTTTGACAGATATGATTGACTCTCTTGCAATTTGCAAATTATTCAATTATTCTGGTTTAGCTTAAGTAATGAGGAAGTGCGTGCTCATCTAAAGTTGCGATGAGTACTTCTTTGTTACAGGCAAGACCAATCAAAGAATTGTTGCGTATTTGATAGATGCTACTGCTGGACCGTTACAGCAAAACATTACGGTTAGGCTATCTTTGTGATGCGTAGCTGCTAATAATAGGGAGAAAGAACGTGTTAGAAAAGATTTATCAATTGGCTATGGTTGTGGCTGTTGCGACTGCTGCGACTGCCGAGGAACTTAAACCCGGCGTTGACTATACCGGTGAGTGTAGAGATACTCTGGCACGGGCCTTAGGAGACGCGGGTGCAGAGGCTGCTGAAATTACAGATAGCTGGTGAGGAGTGGGAGTATCGTAGCAGCGATGGAGAAAACTGGCAGCAGAAAGGAATGTGCGCGAAAACGACGATGTGGGATTTTTTCCCTTCTTGGGGCCGTTGTGCTCCAGAGGAAGCACCTTACCAAGAAGAGGCCCAAAATGAGGCTGCTTATCGACATGAACTATAAGTCTATACTCGTTATCCTTCAAAGGGGGCACTTAAGTAAAATTTACCAATAGCCCTGAAGTTTAGCTTTTTGGCGCCCAAGATGGGATGCTCCTGTCCCGCCATTGGGCGGGGAAAGTCCTACTTTGATAAGGGTGGCGCTACCTCGTGAAAGATTTAGCCCGTCCCTGGGCTAAATCGACTCGCTAACGCGCCAGCTTTTGGGCCGCGATTCGTCCTGAGTCAGCTTCACTACGTGCACTTCGCGCACTGC
>JAZGGN010000244.1:0-6769 GCA_036480475.1 Gammaproteobacteria bacterium | reverse complement strand
AAGCAATTACGGGCGAAATTGTATGAGCTGGCATTGCAGGTGCAAACAGAAGAAAAGCAAGCGCTAGAAGCGACCAAGTCTGATATCGGTTGGGGGAACCAGATCCGCTCCTATGTGTTGGACCAGTCGCGCATCAAAGACTTGCGCAGTGGGGTGGAAACAGGTAACGTACAGGCAGTGCTTGATGGTGAAATAGACTTATTCATTGAAGCGAATCTAAAAGAATAAGAAACGGTCATGAAATAACTCCCCTTTCATAAGTTAAATATTGAGGTTTTGGAATAAATGGTATCAGAGCAGCAACATGACGAGAGCGAAGTCATCGCTGTCCGTAAGCAAAAGTTAGCTAAGTTGCAGGAAAGTGGTTTCACCTACCCAAACTCGTTTCGTATAAATCACCTGGCGACAGACATACATAAGCAATATGCTGAAGAAACAGCGGAATCACTGCTGGCAAAAAAAGTGCATGTCGCAGTTGCTGGCCGTATTATGCTGCGACGCATCATGGGTAAGGCCAGTTTTGTGCATATACAGGATATGTCTGGGCGTATTCAATTGTATGTGCGTAAAGATGAGTTGCTAGATGACGCTTATTCCGACTTTAAGACTTGGGACTTAGGCGATATTATTGGTGCTGAAGGTGAGTTATTCAAAACCAAAACTGGTGAATTGACAGTAAAAATTACTAAGATCTGCTTACTGAATAAAACCGTGCGTCCGTTGCCTGACAAATTTCATGGTCTCACTAATCGAGAGTTATGCTATCGACAACGTTATGCTGACTTGCTTGTCAACGAAGCGACTCGCAAGACATTTTTGATCCGCTCAAAGTTAATTTCAACAATTCGGCAATTTCTATGTGATCGGCAATTTTTGGAAGTTGAAACACCGATGATGCAGTCTATTCCTGGTGGCGCGGCCGCACGCCCCTTTGTGACACATCACAATAGCTTAGATATGGATCTGTACTTGCGTGTTTCTCCAGAGCTGTACTTAAAGCGTTTGGTTGTTGGTGGCTTTGATCGTGTTTTTGAAATTAACCGAAATTTTCGTAATGAGGGCTTATCCACACAACACAATCCTGAATTTACGATGCTGGAGTTTTACCAGGCTTATGCAGATTATAACGATTTAATTGTCTTAACTGAAGAAATGCTGCGTTATGCGGCACAGCAGATTTTAATGACAACTACGATTATTTATCAAGGGCAGGAAATTGATTTTTCCAAGCCATTTATACGCATGACTGTAAAAGAAGCAATTTTACATTACAACCTTGATATTAGCGCTGCTGAATTGAATGATGAAGCTTGCGTCAGAAAAATTGCACAGCGGTTGGGAATTTCATTACAAGATAATTTTGGTTTAGGGAAAATTCAAATCGAAATTTTTGAAAAAACAGTTGAGGCACAATTACAGCAGCCTACTTTCATTACAGCTTACCCAACGGAAGTTTCACCACTGGCTAGGCGCAATAATGACGATCCATCGATCACTGATCGTTTTGAGTTCTTTGTTGTAGGCAGAGAAATTGCGAATGGATTTTCTGAGTTGAATGATCCACAGGATCAGGCGCAGCGTTTTAAACAGCAGGTGGCACAGCGTCGTGAAGGTGATTTGGAAGCGATGTATTATGATGCTGATTATATTATGGCACTGGAGTATGGTTTGCCACCGACAGCGGGTGAAGGGATTGGAATTGATCGCTTAGCCATGCTATTTACAAACTCACCTTCAATACGTGATGTTATTTTATTCCCACATATGCGTCGAGTTAAAGATTAATGCAAGAAAATAAATTACCGAAACATATTGCTATTACTATGGATGGCAATGGCCGTTGGGCAAAAGCACACAACTTGCCACGCATTGAGGGCCATAAAGCAGGAATGAAAGCTGCGCGTGAAATAACACAAGCTTGTGCTGAGAAAAATATTGAGATACTGAGCCTGTTTGTATTCAGTAGTGAAAATTGGCTTCGCCCCGATGAAGAAGTGCAATTTCTTATGGGATTGTTGCTTGAAATATTACATAATGAAATAGATAAATTGCATAAAAATAATGTATGTATATTGTTTATTGGTGATTGCACTGGTTTAGATAAGGAACTCCAGCAGCAAATGCGCAAAGCTGAACAGTTAACTTGTAAAAACTCAGGTTTAAAATTGGTGCTTGCAGTTAATTATGGGGGGTGTTGGGACATCGTTAATGCAACCAAGCACTTGGCTGAGCAAGTTGTTGCCGGGCAATTACAAATCAATGAAATCGATAGTAAATTATTTCGCAGTGCTTTATCCTTGCCAGATTTACCGGAGCCAGACTTGTATATCCGTTCAAGTGGAGAGCAACGCATAAGTAACTTTTTTTTATGGCAGTTTGCTTATACAGAACTCTACTTTTCCCCCCAGTATTGGCCAGACTTTAATCGAGAGAGCTTAGAGCGGGCTTTAGATTTTTATGCGCAGCGACAGCGTCGCTTTGGCAAAATTACGGAGCAGATAGAAGGGCTACAGGTATAGCCGTCATCTGTCAAAGAGGGCAGTAAAGTTTACCAATAGCTCTGAAGCTTAGCTTTCCCCGCTCAACACGGCGGGACAGATGGCGTCCAAATCTACCCCCAATCTGGGATGCAAAAATGCTCTCTTTGAAGGATAACGGGTATAGTTGCAACAGTGAGTATAAACATGCTTAAAAAGCGATTATTAACCGCATTTGCTTTAATTGTATTGACCGTTGGGATTATTTTCTTCAGTCCTCCTCGTGTCTTTCAATTGGCTGTTGCTTTACTGTTGGTGGCGGCAGCTTGGGAATGGATGCACTTGGCGGGGATAAAAAACCTATTTCTTTGTCTGGCTTATTCATTACTGATAGTCATACTGTTCACACTGGCGCCACTCGCCATAATTATGTATATTCTTTTCTTTTCGGTACTATGCTGGTTACTTATTCTGCAAGCTATTGTATATTATCCAGCAAATGTACATTTATGGTGCAATAAAATCGGATTAAGCCTTCTTGGTATTGCTGTTTTTATTCCGTTTGCGACCACCTTAGTTTGGTTGAAAGCTTCTCCATTGGGGGCGAGCTTGCTTTTATATTTATTACTCCTGGTATGGACCGCAGACACTGGGGCCTATGTTGTGGGAAAGTTATGGGGAAAACATAAACTGGTTGTAAAGGTCAGCCCAGGTAAAACAATTGAAGGTGCTTGTGGTGGGATGGTGCTAAGCTGTGTGATCAGCATGATCTATGGCATATTTGTAATAGCAGTACCCGGTGTATCTTGGGTTATCTGGTTAAGTTTAGGTGTTGTTACAGTTGTTGTTTCTATTTTAGGTGATTTATTGATCAGTATGATTAAACGTCAAGCAGGCGTTAAAAATAGTGGCAGAGTATTGCCTGGGCACGGTGGTGTACTGGACAGAATAGACAGCTTAATTGCAGCCTCTCCAATTTTTATGCTTATATATCTTACGGCAGTTGCAGCTTGAATAGTGTTTATTGTGTGGAAAAATTGAAAATGTGGTTTATACTTCATTCTGTATTGAAAGCAACTATAAAGTGAATTATTTGAATCAATTGTATTTTTGTGTCATCAATAAACGTGTATGGTGGGCTAAATGATTTACTATATTGTCATTTTTGTTATTACGCTATCAATCCTAATCGCGGTTCATGAGTTAGGGCACTTTCTGCTTGCCCGCTATTATGGGGTTAAGGTTTTGCGTTTTTCTATTGGTTTCGGTAAACCCATTTATAAGTGGCAAGACCGCTCAGGCACAGAGTATGTGCTTGCAATTGTGCCATTAGGTGGCTATGTAAAGATGCTGGATGAACCTCTGCCGGGGGAAGACCCTAACTGTTCCTTAAGTAAACAGCCGATTTTACAACGTTGCTTTATTGCTTGTGCTGGACCGGTATTTAATTTATTGTTTGCTGTTTTAGCGTTCTGGTTAATGTATATGATTGGAATTACCAGCTTAGCGCCTGTCATTGGTTATGTGTCACCAGGTTCTGTTGCTGATAATGCGGGTTTGCGGGCTGGCTATGAAATTACAGCAATAGATAAGCAAGTCACGCAAACTTGGCAAAAAGTACAGTTAGCGCTTGTCGTAAATCAGAAAAGGCGACGACCTGTAATTATTAGTCTAAAAGATATGAACACTGGACAAATCATACAGCATTCATTGGATTTAACGGGTTGGCAGATCACCAGTAAGCCTAATGATCCACTTAGTAGTTTTGGCATAGCGCCTTATATAGATTCAGAGATTGTGATTACTGAAGTGACTGCAAACTCACCTGCGGCTCAGGCGGGTTTACAAAAGGGAGATAAAATCATTGCAATTAATGACAATGCGATCAATAGTTGGCAGCAATTTACAAATTATTTGCATGACAATGCTGCTGAAGGCAGCTCAATGATGATTCAACGCAGTGATCAATATGTAGAGATTGATGTTATGCCTGAATTACGTAAAGATGGCGCGGATCAAGAAAAGGCTTATTTAGGTATTCGTGCAGAATTAGCAACAGCATCAGCGGCATTACTAAGAATACAGCGTTTCAATCCGGTTGTTGCTTTGGGGCACGCAGTGAAAGAAACAGTATTTTTGACTGGAAAAACTTTTGACGCGATTGGTAAACTAATACTTGGTAAAATACCTCTGCGCCAAATGAGTGGACCTGTAGGGATAGCGCAGGGTGCTAAACAGTCGGCAAGTATTGGTCTGACGTATTACCTTAGTTTTTTAGCCATTGTAAGTATTGGTTTGGCTGTGATTAATCTGCTACCGATCCCAATGCTTGATGGTGGTCATATTGTTTATTATGTTATTGAGTGGATCAGAGGGGGCCCTTTATCACAAGGCGTACAGCTTTTAGGTTTTAAGATGGGTTTGTTTTTGCTGGCGACAGTTATGGTTGTTACTGCTTATAACGATATTATAAAAATAGTTAATTGACGACATGCCCCAGGTTTGCTATCAATTGTTTTTTTATCCTTATACCCGTTATCCGTCAAAGAGGTCGCTTATCTCAAGCTGGGGTTATTTGCGAAGCCCCTTACACTGAACTGCGATGAGTACATTGACAGGCAAAATTAATATTTTCAGCAACAGAATTTAAGATGTTAAACATTAGATTTATATACAAGTTTTCCAGGTTAAAGTGCGCTTTTTTGACGGTCGCTTTACTATTTTCTTTCGTTCAATTTGCTTTTGCCGCCAGTTTTGTTGTTGAAGATATTGAGGTTGAAGGTTTACAACGGATCCGCTTAGGTACCGTACTTAACTATCTCCCCATAGATCAAGGAGAGACATTTGACACTGAAAATTCAGGAACCTTGATTCGTGCATTGTATGATACTGGTTTTTTCCAAAAAGTATCAATCGCCCGACGTGGTAATACACTCGTTGTTCGTGTTATTGAGCGTGCCACAATTGGCAGCATTGATGTCAACGGTAATCGTGATATAGCAACAAAGCAATTAGAAGATGTGTTGCGCCAATTACAACTCGTCCAAGGTGAAGTATTTCAACCGTCAACCTTAGAAAAAATGTCTCAGGAGCTAAGGCAAGAGTACAATAATCGCGGCAAATATAATGCGAGGATAAAGACCTCTGTCACCCAGTTAACACAAGGTCGTGTTGCTATTGTCGTTGATATTTCTGAAGGGAAGGTTGCCAGGATAAAAAGTATCAATATTATTGGGAATGAAGCCTTCAGTGAGGGCCAGCTTCTTGACCAATTCAAGCTATCCACTTCAGGTTTACTGACCTTTATTACCGGCAAAGATAAATATACGGTTGAGAATATGACTGCCTCATTGGAAGAACTACAGTCGTATTATATGAATAGAGGATTTATCCGCTATCGTCTTGAGTCCAGCCAGGTTTTATTAACCCCAGATAAAAAAGATGTTTATATTGACATTAAAATAGATGAGGGACCGCGTTATACCTTTTCTAGTTATCGTTTTACGGGTGATTTAATATTAGATGAAACTGTTTTAGATAAAGTCGTCAATATACAGGAAGGTGACTATTATTCGCACGAGCGTGTTACACAATCGGTTGAGATTATCGGTGAAGCGCTGGGAAATCGTGGTTATGGTTTCCCTTCCGTTGATATCGAGCCAATTATTGATGAAGAGACCAAGGAAGTTTTTATTACTTATGTTATTTCACCTGGTCGGCAAACCTATGTTCGTTATATTGATTTCAAGGGCAACATCAGAACGGCTGATTATGTATTGCGTCGTGCAATGCGTCAAAATGAAGGTGGATTACTTTCTTTAGCTGCCGTACGTGAGTCAGAGCGGCAGTTACGCTTATTGCAGTATTTAGAGAATATCAGTGTAGAAACTGTGCCTGTTCCGGGCACTAACAATCAGGTTGATTTGGAGTTTAGTGTAACTGAGATGCCTTCGACTGAAGCGATCGCTTCTGTTGGTTATGGTACTAATGGTTTTGAAGTGAATGCATCACTGAATCAATACAACTTTATGGGAACGGGACAAAGCTTAGGTTTTAACTTTAATCAAAGCAGATGGGGGCAAAACTACTCGGTTAACCATTACGATCCTTACTATACTGTCAGTGGTATTGGACGTGGTGTAACAGGGTATTACCGCAGATTCACGCCTGGGAATTTTGATATTGCTGCTTTTGCAACCAGTAGTTTTGGTGGTACTGTCTCTTATAATTTCATGGTGAATAATAATAACGGTGTGCAAGCAGGTTATGGTTATAACTATTTAGATATTGTT
>JAZGGN010000243.1:0-3595 GCA_036480475.1 Gammaproteobacteria bacterium | reverse complement strand
TCTAAAATCGCAATACGCTGATAAGGCGGCAGCCAATTGTCTCGGTCAAGATAAGTGTCGTAGGCATCAGCAAGCATAGCATCCGCCATTTGCTCATTGACTAAGGGGAAGGTCTCAATTAATTGTTCGTCATAAGGGCAAAGCACTTGCAACTCATTCATGACCGCTCCTTTCTTGTACTCATCATAATCCCAAAATTCAATACCTTATTCCCGTTATCCTTCAAACAGGGTCATTTTCCCCGCTCGAATTAGGCGGGACAGGTGCCGCCTAATTCGAGCGGGGAAAGCAAATTTTTCAAAAAGCGATAGGGTAACTCAACAAAAGCGCCCTCTTTGAAGGATGACGGGTATATAGCGGTTTCCATAAATATGGAAGCTTCACAAATTAGCAACCACACACGCCAGTTTTTCTCCAAGATACGCTGTATTTTCTGAATAATCAATGGGCACTTCCAGTAAATGTACCCCTGGTGTTTGTAAGCAATGACGCAAGCTCGGTGCAATGTCTTCCGCTTTGTCAACGCGCATTCCCTGTGCACCAAAACTCTGTGCATACAAGACAAAATCAGGATTCGTAAAATCTAAACCAAAATCTGCCAGATGCATATTCTCTTGTTTCCATTTAATCATACCATAGGCATTATCACGTAAAACTAATATCACCAAATCAATTTTTAACCGCACTGCGGTTTCCACTTCATGTGAATTCATCATAAAACCGCCATCACCACAAACCGCAACTACCGCCCGCTGTGGATAAACCAGCTTTACCGCAATCGCAGAAGGTAAGCCAGCACCCATCGTTGCTAATGCATTATCTAACAACACTGTATTCGGCATATGTGCTTTGTAGTTACGCGCAAACCAAATTTTATACATGCCATTATCCAAAGCAAGCACACCATCATCTGGCATCGCTTGACGCACTTCGTCAACCACACGTTGTGGTAATACAGGACAACGCGGATCATCTCTACCATCGGCCATATGCATTTCGATTTGCTGTTTAATCACTTCAAAATAACGGAAATCCCAATGCGACTGTCGCTCACATAATTCATTTAACCGGCCTATGGAATGCGCAATGTCACCAACCACTTCTATACTTGGGAAATAAACCTCATCAAATTGCGCTGGGAAATAATTGAGGTGAATTACTTTTGCGCCATCTGCCACCATAATAAAAGGCGGCTTTTCAACAATATCATGGCCAACATTAATGATTAGATCGGCACGTTTGATGGCACAGTGTAAATAATCACCATCAGACAAGGCCGCTGTGCCCATATACAAGGGATGACGTTCATCAATCACCCCCTTGCCCATCTGGGTATTAAAAAAAGGAATGCCCGTCTTATCAACAAAATGCTTTAGTGATGCGGCCATATCTTTGCGACTGGCACCTGCACCAATCAACAATAACGGCATTTTAGCCACAGCTATCACTTCAGCCGCATGGTTTAATGCCGCTTCATTCGCGATGGGCCGCTCAACCTCAGAAACTGCAAAAATATTTGTTTCCGCTTGCTCGCTTGCAATATCTTCTGGTAATTCAAGATGCACAGCCCCTGGCCTTTCATGCTCAGCAATACGAAAACCACGTCTGACCAGATGGGGAATATGATTGGGATCCACAATTTGTGTGGTGAATTTTGTCAACGGCCGCATCATTTCAACCACATTAATGATTTGAAATTTACCTTGTTTGCGCATTTTAATCGGTTTTTGCCCGGTAATCATCAGCATTGGCATGGCACCAAGCTGTGCATACGCTGCCGCAGTCACCAAGTTAGTTGCACCAGGCCCTAAGGTGGATAAACAAACCCCTGCTTTGCCGGTCAATCGCCCATAAGTTGCCGCCATAAAACCAGCACCCTGCTCATGACGCACAATGACGAGCTGTATCGAAGAGGTCCGAATTGACTCGATTAAATCGAGGTTTTCTTCCCCAGGGACAGCAAATATATACTTAACCCCTTCATTTTCCAGTGCTTTGATAAATAGATCTGAAGCCTTCATAAATCCCTCCCTGCCAATTTGGTCCTGAATTCTGCAGTTTGGCCTCGAAAAAGTGCAAAAAATCCCTAATCTTCAATATGTTAAGCACCCTTCTTACAAGCCTCTCCTGATTAATTTGACCAGGACAACTCGCCCACCAAAGCTTTGATCCACCTAGCTATGAACCGAGAAAAGGCAGTTGCAGAACTCAGGTCGTTACACTATAGCAAAGAAATCTAAAAAGTATTAAGAAAATCTTTGCTTTTTGCGAAACAAAGTGGTAGCATGTTAAGGGAACGTTAAGAATAATAATAAAAAAGAGGTTCGCAGGAAGCAATCTTGCCACGGATGGCTTTTTATTACCTTGTGCGTTTTATCCCCCCAACGCCACTAAAACCAGAATGACTCTAGGGCCTGTCGTCAATCCGCTAGATTGAGCCGTAATCAGCGTTTAACATAGTCAGCACCTTACACCACTCCTACCACGTCATTGCCTGGATCCTGTCTCGATTAATTTGGTTCTATGAAGAATTAAATGGGTAATCGAATTTAAGCTCGCCACATAAAAGATATGCGTAGCCTGGATAAGCAAGCGTAGCGAGCGCAATCCGGGTTTTCTAACTATACCCGTTACCCGTCAAAGGGGGTCATTTTGGCATCCCAGATTGGGGGTAGATTTGGACAAAAACAAATTTTTTCAAAGTGATAAGGTAACTCAACAAAAGTGCCCTCTTTGACGGGTAACGGGTATAAAAGGGTCTAACCCTATGAAAATTAAAGCCCAAGCCCTTCGCTACGCGCAGCCTTGAGTTTTTTCCGGCTTAATATGGCCGCGAGATAAGTTAACAGATAAAAAAATCATACTCTTTTTCCACTCGATTCTTCATAGAGCCATTAATTTATGGGCAATCCGGTGCGATACGCTTAGCAAGCCTCAATGCTTTTGATTTTTCTCGCTATTTTTATCTAAAAAAAACAGTTAAGCTTGTCGTGGGAGGATTAACATGATGACCAGAGACATCTTGACGCTACCTAATAGTGCAAAAAAATTACTACTACATTCATGTTGTGGGCCCTGCTCGACCGAGCCATTCGAGGCCTTAGTCGCTTCCAATATTGATTTCAGTATTTATTTTTACAATCCGAATATTCACCCCCTGAAAGAGTATGAACTTCGCAAAGATGAAAATAAGCGTTTAGCGGACGAATATCATATTCCGTGGATAGACGATGATTATGATAAAGACAATTGGTTTGCGCGCACTCAAGGCTTAGAAAACGAGCCTGAGCGTGGGAAACGTTGTACGGTTTGCTTTGACATGCGCTTTGAGCGTACTGCTGCTTATGCCCATCAGCATAACTTCAGCGTAATCAGTAGTTCTCTGGGTATTTCACGTTGGAAAGATATGGACCAAATCAACAGCTGCGGCATGCGTGCTGCGGCAAAATACCCTCCTATAGTTTACTGGACTCATAATTGGCGTAAAAAAGGCGGCGCCCAACGTATGACTGAAATTTCCAAAGAAAAAAAATTATACCAGCAAGAATACTGTGGCTGTGTTTATTCATTGCGTGATACCAATCGCTGGCGCTTA
>JAZGGN010000242.1:0-5738 GCA_036480475.1 Gammaproteobacteria bacterium | reverse complement strand
ACTTCGTCAGCCTGCTTTTTGCCTTCGTCAGCCTGCTTTTTGCCTTCGTCAGCCTGCTTTTTATCTTTACCAGCCTGCTTTTTATCTTCGCCAGCCTGCTTTTTATCTTCGCCAGCCTGCTTTTTATCTTCGATCGTTCCTTCAGTGGCATATTTGTTTTTAAATTTCTCTATACGACCAGCAGTATCAATTAATTTTTGCTTACCTGTATAAAATGGGTGACATTTAGCACAAATTTCAACATGCAGCTCATCTTGCTGCAAAGTAGATCGAGTGACAAATTTATTACCACAGTTACAAACTACAGTAACTTCTGTGTAATTCGGATGAATACCTTGTCGCATACTCTTAAAACCTCAAAATAAAATTTTCAAATGGGATTGGGGATCATACTTAAGTGTTCAAAAATTATCAACCCAATTCCACCCACACTACCGCATGATCTGAAGGCCGCTCCCAACCCCGTGGTTCTTTATCGATATCACAGGCCTTGCACTGCTCAGCCAAAGGCGCACTTAGTAAAATATGGTCAATACGTAAGCCCATATCACGACGAAAAGCACCTCTGCGGTAATCCCACCAGGTATAATAACCGCCAGCCTGCTCGTGTAAACGAAAACCATCTTGCAAACCCAAATCAAGTAAACCTTGGAAGGCCTCACGCTCTGCTGAACTGACCAATACACCGTCTTGCCATATTTGCGGATCGTGTACGTCACAATCCTCTGGCGCAATATTGAAATCGCCGAGGACAACTAATTTATCAAATTCTAGCAACTGCTGCTGAATATAATCATGCATTTTTGCCAGCCAATCGAGTTTATATGCATATTTTTCTGAACCTACTGCCTGACCGTTTGGCACATATAGATTTAAAATGCGCACGCCATCAATGGTTGCAGCAAGGATCCTTTTTTGCGGATCATTAAGCTGTACGATCGAAGTTATCACCGAGCTCGCCGCACTTTTACTCAGCAAGGCCACGCCATTATAAGTTTTTTGACCTGAGCAAATAATATGGTAACCTAGTTGGCTTATTGCTTCACAAGGAAAGTGTTCATCAAGTGTCTTCGTTTCCTGTAGCGCTAATATATCGGGGGCGTAACTCTCCAACCATTGCAATACGTAGGGTAAACGAACTTTAATTGAATTAACGTTCCAAGTCGCAATTTTAATCATAGTATTTAATTATCCAGCATTATGGCTCCATGTCAGCCAAAATTGGGCATTGGGAAAGCACTTAATGTATAACAATACCCTGAACGATTAGATTTTTGCACTTTTTCGATTGAAGGACGAAAAAACTTAAGATTCAGTAAAAGATCCCTATGCGAGGTTTAATCGTACCACAAGGATGTTAATGACGACACTCAATGATTCACTCCGTTCAAAAATCATGACGCCCACAACTAAATCAGCACTCGGTCAATGGTCTTCAGGCTGGACTTTTATACTCGCTACCACTGGCGCTGCCGTTGGTTTAGGTAATATTTGGAAATTCCCCTATGTCGCCGGTGCCAATGGGGGTGGGGCGTTTGTATTAGTCTATCTCGCTTGTATTGCTTTGATCGGAGTACCACTGCTCACTGCTGAAATTATGTTGGGCAGGAGAGGGCGTCAAAATCCGATTTATTCCATGCGTAATGTTGCACTGGAATCCAATCGCAGTCCACGCTGGAAATTGGCCGGTGTACTCTGTATTTTATCCGGATTTTTTATTTTGAGTTACTACAGCGTTATTGCTGGTTGGGCTTTGAGCTATGTTATCGAATCCTCACTGGGACACTTCAAGGGCGCAACCGCGCAGCAAGTTCAGGAGATATTTTCCACATTAACGAATAGCCCTTTGCGCTTAATATTTTGGAACACAATCATTATGATGGGCACCGTCACTATGGTTATGTTTGGCGTGCAAAAAGGATTAGAACGTACTGTGCGGTTTATTTTCCCTGGCCTGATAATTATTTTATTTTTGTTGGTGTTTTATGCGGGAACAACTGGTTACTTTCGCCAAGGACTTGCATTTTTATTTGCACCTAACTTTAGCACGCTCACCGCAAATGGCGTTTTAATTGCTTTAGGGCAAGCGTTTTTCACACTCAGCATCGCTTATGGCACGATCATGACATATGGTGCCTATGTGCCTAATAACGTTTCAATTGCGAAAACATCCATCATCATTGCCGGTGCAGATACTTTTATTGCTTTGCTGGCTGGGATCGCTATATTCCCAATTGTGTTTGCCTATGGATTAGCGCCTGACTCTGGTGCTGGCCTTATTTTCCAAACATTACCCATCTCTTTTGGAAATATCCATTTCGGCACACTATTCGCAACGCTGTTTTTTATCATGCTGGTTTTTACTGCATTCACAACCTCAATTTCCATTCTGGAACCCAGTGTCGCTTTTCTAATAGAAAAATATAAAATATCAAGAAAAAGTGCCGCCATGTTCGCAGGAGGGGCCTGTTGGCTTTTTAGCTTCGGCACAATTTTTTCATTTAACATTTGGTCTGGATATAAATTATTTGGCCTTACTTTTTTTGAAATTATTGATTATCTTACCGTAAATATCATGCTACCTTTAGGTGGCTTACTTATCACTGTATTCGTCGGTTGGCGGATGAAGAAAAAATTTATTTTAAGCGAATTAAAATTAAAAGATCCCCTGTCTTATAAAGGCTTTATTTTTTGCCTGAAAATTATCACTCCGCTCGCCATCGTATCCATATTTTTAAATCTTACAGGGATGATTTAATCTATATAAGACTAAACATCTGTTGAATTCAGCTTAATCCATCACTTCTCTACAATGAGGCTATACTCAATAGAAATATCCTTGCAAGGGAAGCATCGTGCGTAAACGCTGGTCATCCAAATGGACTTTTATTCTCGCAACAACTGGCGCTGCAGTCGGTTTAGGTAATATCTGGAAATTCCCCTATATTGCTGGCGTCAATGGGGGTGGCGCGTTCGTGCTGATTTACTTGATATGCGTACTGGCCATTGGCATACCCTTGTTAGTTGCTGAACTTATTTTAGGCCGATCAGGCCGCCAAAACCCAATTTCAACGATACAATCCATTGCCCAGAGTACCGGACATTCGCGTAAATGGGGGCTTATTGGCGGACTCTGTATTCTCACTGGATTTATTATACTTTCTTACTACAGTATGATTGCAGGCTGGGCATTCGACTATGTTGTACAAAGTGTGCGCGGAAGTTTTCACCAGCTCAACGCCGAACAGGCCAACGAACATTTTAATACGCTTATCAGCGATCCTTTACGCTTAATATTCTGGCACACCCTCATCATGGCAAGTACTGTCTTTATTGTTGCCTCCGGGGTGCGACGAGGGTTAGAGCGATATATTCTATATTTATTCCCAGCGATGATCTTCATACTCTTACTTTTAGTGATCTATGCCTTAGTCGCAACAGATTTCTTTATAGAAAGTTTAATCTTTTTATTTCAGCCCGACTTTTCAGAGGTCAACAGCAACACAGTTCTAGTTGCCCTTGGCCAGGCATTTTTTACCTTGAGCTTAGCTTTGGGCACCATTATTGCTTATGGGGCTTATTTACCACGGGATGTCTCTATCCCCGAAGGGGCTTTCACCGTCGCTTTTGCCGACACCACTGTTGCACTGTTGGCTGGCATGGCTATTTTTCCTATCGTGTTTGCACATGATTTAACCCCCAGTGCTGGGCCTGGATTATTGTTCCAATCCTTACCCATTGCCTTTGGTGATATGCCCTACGGTAATATATTTTCAGCACTATTCTTTTTTATGATTGTGCTTGCTGCATTGGCAACGACGATTTCATTGCTGGAACCCACCGTTTCCTGGCTCATTGAAAAATTTAAATTAACACGCCGACATGCCGCTGTCGTTGCTGGGAGTGCTGTCTGGCTACTGGGCTTTTTATCCATATTCTCTTTTAATCTATGGTCTGGTTATCAATTATTTGGCTTGAGTATTTTTGGTGTCATCGACTATATCACCTCTAATATCATGTTACCCTTAGGTGGATTATTAATTGCCGTATTTGTCGGCTGGTTTATGAAAAAGCAATTCATACAACGTGAACTCAATAGCGAAAAAGGACTTTCATATTACCTGCTGCGGTTTTTGCTTGCTTTTATCTGCCCAATCGCCATTATTGCTGTTTTCTTAAATGCGGTGGGGATAATTTAACCATTTACAATGAATGGTAGATGGGGTATAATACGCACCACTTCGTAAACCGATTCACTGTGATACATTATGAAACACATCCTTAACAAGATCTACCAACGGGCATTCACTCTTTCACCCAAAACCCATCACTGCGACTTGTGTTGTTGTTGCTAACCACACGCACGCTTTCCTATTAACAGATAATAGTTACAAATAACCCTGCGTTAACCTATTTACCTTAATTAAGGGACCATAGCGTATTTGCGCCTATTAATTACATCTCAATGTGGAGAACTAAAATTATGAAGATTGCACAAAATATTACCCAACTCATTGGCGATACACCCTTGGTGTATATCAATAAACTCAACCATTCCAAAGCAAAAATTGTCGGGAAATTAGAGTTTTACAACCCAGCAAGCTCAGTCAAGGATCGGATCGGCGTGAATATGATTGAGCAAGCTGAGAAAGATGGCTTAATTTCTCCAGGCAAAACCACTTTGATCGAGCCAACCAGTGGCAACACTGGCATTGCACTGGCGATGGTAGCAGCCGTCAAAGGTTATCGCTTGATCTTAACCATGCCGGAATCCATGAGTAAAGAACGACGTATGCTGTTAAAAGCGTATGGGGCAGAATTGGTATTAACCGAAGCCGCCTCAGGCATGAAGGGTGCCGTACAAAAAGCAGAGGAATTACAAAAAACCATTGCCAATTCTGTTGTTTTACAACAATTTAATAATCTCGCTAATGTCGACATTCATCGCCGCACAACCGCTGAAGAAATTTGGCGAGATACCGATGGTGAAATTGATATTGTCGTCGCTGGTGTCGGCACTGGTGGCACAATCACCGGGATCGCACAAGCATTGAAAGCACGCAAACCTGAATTTAAAGCGATTGCGGTGGAACCGGCGGCCAGCCCTGTACTGTCTGGTGGCTCACCTGCGCCCCATAAAATTCAAGGGATCGGCGCTGGCTTTGTGCCTGGCATTTTACAAAAAGACTTGATCGATGAAATTATCACGGTCAGTGATGAAGATGCGGTCAACACTGCCCGCACCTTAACCCGCAAAGAAGGCTTATTGGCAGGGATCTCCAGCGGTGCCGCGGTTTATGCCGCCTTGCAAATTGCCGAGCGTCCAGAAAATGCAGGCAAGCTTATTGTTGTCATCATTCCTTCGTTTGGTGAACGCTACTTAAGTACAGTTTTATTTGAAGGATTACTCGATGATTGAGACTTTGCGCTTTATTCAGCAAAAGGATCCCGCATCGGTAAGTAAGTTTGAAATTATTTTTTGTTATCCCGGCTTTCAAGCGGTACTGTTGTATCGTCTCAGTCACTGGTTATATCAATATAAAATACCGGCACTGCCACTATTGTTTGCTTATCTTGCGCGCTTTATTACCGGTATAGAAATCCACCCCGGGGCAACCATTGGTAAAAATTTTTTTATCGACCATGGCATGGGGGTGGTGATCGGCGCAACCAGCGTAATCAAAGATAACGTTCATATTTATCATGGGGTAACTTTGGGCGCGACACGATCAATCAAA
>JAZGGN010000241.1:0-4509 GCA_036480475.1 Gammaproteobacteria bacterium | reverse complement strand
TACTTATTGATTGCATCAGTAACAAGACTTGTTAGTAATGTATTATCAGTATTAAAGGATATACTTTCTGTCATAATTAAGCTCTACTTTTATGTTAGTTAACCAAAGCGAATGATATAGGGGACGAATCAATTTGGCAAGATTTTTTAACCTAAGTTCTCATTTTGTTTCTAAAATATTTCTTGACAAATGTTTTTTAGTTAACGTTATAGTAGTTTGTCCACAGATCCTGAATGTCAATAAAGAGATGTTGGAAATTTTTTAACGACTTTGAGTTAATCCTTGTTTTATTTCACTAAGCGCTTGATTTATATTTTTATTTTTACCAATGAGTTAGATTTAGCCAATGTTTGAATGCGCTCCTATTACAAGTACTTAGCAGTCTTTTCTAATGTTTTTCCACAAAGTTATCCACAGGTTTTGTTGATAAGCCTGGTGGTGATTTTAATGTGTTTCTTATTCTGGACTATGGTTATACCTGTTACCTTTCAAAGAGGGCACTTAATTAAGGTTATCCCAATAACTCTGAAGTTTAGCTTTTGGCACCCATCTTAGGCGCATCTTTGAAGGATAACGGGCATAGTCTTGAAGTTTAGCTTTTGGCACCCCATCTTAGGTGCATCTTTGAAGGATAACGGGTATAACTAAGCAACCCCAGTTCGGAATAAGTTTAACCTAGAAAAGCTCGGCAATTAATGATGAAAAAATTAACAGATTTATGTCGCATTGTAGAGGGTACCTTATGCGGAAACGATGTTTCGTATACGGGTATCAGCCGGGATAGCCGCCACTTGCAGGCAGGAGACCTCTATGTCGCGATTTGTGGTAAGAATTTCGATGGCCATAGTTTCATTTCTGATGCACAGCAGCATGGTGCGGTGGCCGCAGTTGTTTCTCATCAGGTTGAGGCCAAAATACCTTTAGTTCATGTTAAAGACACCGTGTTAGCGTTAGGTAAAATGGCAGCGCATCATCGACAACAATTTGATTTGCCGGTGATCGCACTCACTGGAAGTTGTGGCAAAACGACGGTAAAAGGTATGATTGCCATGATTTTAAGTCAGCAAGGGCGAGTCTTGGCGACACAAGGGAATTTAAATAATGAAATTGGGGTGCCGCTGTCTTTATTACGCTTGCAGCCAAGTCATGAGTATGCGGTTTTTGAAGCAGCAGCTAACCATGCTGGCGAAATTGCTTATACCAGTGCGCTGATTAATCCAGATGTGGGGTTGATTACTAATGTAGGGCCCGCACATATTGCTGGTTTTGGTAGTCTTGAGGGCGTAGCGCGCGCAAAGACGGAAATGTATCAATCGTTAGGTCCTATGGGCATTGCCGTTGTGAATGCTGATGATGCTTTTTATCCCGTGTGGTGTAGGCAATTGGGACAGCAAAAAACAGTCAGTTTTGGCATGCAATCACAAGCTGATTTTAAAGGCCAATTCGTAGATATGGATGAACAAGGGTGTTGTACTTTTATATTACAGTGTGCTGAGGGCGAAGCTGAGATCCGATTACTCGTTCCAGGCAAGCACAATATTTGTAATGCTTTAGCCGCAGCAGCTGCATCTCATAGTGTGGGGATCCCTTTAACTGACATAAAGTGTGGTTTAGAAGCCATCAGTGGTGTTGATGCTCGCTTATATCGTAAGTCTGGCTTGGGCGGTGTCTATGTGATAGATGATACTTATAATGCGAATCCTAGTTCGGTATCGGTGGCAATGGCATTATTGGCAGGGTTGGCGGGTAAGCGTGTTTTAGTATTAGGTGATTTAGCTGAGCTCGGCGATGAAACTAACTTTTATCACCAGCGTATTGGCGAACAGGCAAAGGAACTAGGGATTGATGCATTATATACCTGCGGTCAATACAGTCGATTAACGCACATTGCATTTTCTGGAACAGGGCAGCATTTTCCTGATCAGAGCGCATTGATTGCCACATTGCAAGATGAATTAAATGAAAATACGACTATTTTAGTCAAAGGTTCTCGCAGCGCGCATATGGAAGATGTTGTGGCGGCGCTGGTTCCAGGCTAAGGAAAAGCATGAATAATACAGCGCCCGGATTGAGGGCGGTTGGTGAGCAAAGCTTTAAATTTGTGCAGAATCTTAAATGAAGGCGTGTACTTAAAGTCAAGATGTGAAAAGCCGGCAGCGCCAAGCGCCTGCTGTAACCAGGCTGTAGTTGCATAGCCACAAACAGGCCAAGGTGCCGTTGCGTTCTCATCCCCAGGGAAAAAGCTAATAAGCGGATATTTTTCATGCATGAAAGGGATCATTGCATGGGTTTCGCAGATTAAGCGTTCTTTGGTCACTGAACGGATCCGATCTAGCGCAAGCAGCGGATTACGCAAGTGATAAAGCACACCTGCGAAAAATACAATATCAAACTGACCCACATCCTTAGGATCTAAATCATGGACATCCAGTCTTTTGTACTGAACATTACTATTTAATTTTTCTCGGGCATGCAAGAAATTATTGATACCGCCCTGATCCCAGGCATAGGTGTCGATGGCTAAGACTTGGGCACCGCGTTTTTCAAACTCAAAAGAGAAAAAACCATCCCAGGCACCGATGTCGAGCACTGTTTTGCCAGACAGATCTTCTGGGATCTGCATTAGCTTTAAGCGGCGCTGAAACCTTTTGATCACTTTTCGATTAGTATTAACGCCATTGCCCAAATCAATAGGAGAATGCCAATGGTATATTTTATCTGCCGGAATGTCTTGTAGAGTTTTGCTTTGATTGCTCATTTTTATAGCAGTATTTTTGCCAATACAGGTGGAGGATTCTAGTCTATTTTGGTTATGAATAAAAATCTATTTCTACAAAAAATAATTTAATGTTATATTTCAAATAATTATCCATGTAATATCTGGGCTTAGTCATAAAATGTAGATTTCTTTATGTGTTGTTTGCCCCGAACAGAGCTTAATTTAATGTCTATTTGTCTAAATCTCAATCTGCTTGGGATAGCTATATGTTCTCATAACATTATTGTTATAATCCTAGAAAAAGTAGTTAGGAACGGGCACGAAATAGCTTCCGTGTTTAGCGCTCAGGTTTATGCCAAATTGAATCGTTCCGATTGAGAAAAACCGCAGAACTACCCGAGGTAATGCGAGGATTTTTCGAGTGTCCTGAGTTAAGTTAGTCAGGACAGGCGTGAAAGTGGGATGCAAAACCGGAAGTTATTTCATGTCCGTTCCTTAAGATCAAATCGAGGGTGCTTTGATGGGTAACGGGAATAACTGCTTTTTTAGGATAATGCCTAAGTAATGATATACTTGCGACAGATAAGACATATCTTGCATATGCATTGCTTTTTCTAGGTTTAACAACGTGGAGGGCTCATGTTACTGTGGCTAACTGATTTTCTACAGAATTACTTTTCTGCATTTCGCGTATTTGACTACCTCACTTTTCGCGCCATTCTAACAGCTTTAACAGCATTGGCTATTGCATTGCTTATTGGTCCAGCAACCATTCGTCGCCTGACCGCTTTGCGTATCGGTCAAATGGTTCGTGATGATGGTCCACAATCCCACTTGTCGAAAACAGGTACACCAACGATGGGTGGTTTAATGATATTAGTTGCCATCGCAGTGAGCACTTTGTTGTGGGTTGATTTGAGTAATGTATACGTTTGGGTTGCATTATTGGTGACGATGGGGTTTGGCTTGATTGGAGGTATTGATGATTACCGTAAGATAAAAAAGCAAACCAGTCGTGGTTTGTCAGCCCGAGATAAATTCATATGGCAAATCTTATTGGCAGCTTTGGTTGCGTTTTATCTATATTTCACGAGTGAATTGTCGGTGACGACACAATTAATTATTCCTTTCTTTAAGAATACTATCGTTGAATTAGGCATGTTCTTTCCGATCCTGGCGATGTTGGTGATTGTTGGCGCAAGTAATGCAGTGAATTTAACCGATGGCTTGGATGGCTTAGCAATTATGCCGACAGTTATGGTGGCAGCAGCGTTGGGTGTTTTTGCTTATGTTGCTGGAAATGTTAATTATGCGGACTATCTTGGTGTCCCCTATGTGCCCGGGGTCGGTGAGATAGCGATATTCTGTAGTGCGATTGCGGGTGCTGGTTTGGGCTTTTTATGGTTTAATGCTTACCCGGCACAGATTTTTATGGGGGATGTCGGTGCTTTGGGTTTAGGTGCAGCGCTGGGTATTGTCGCTGTACTAGTAAGACAGGAATTGGTTTTGTTTATTATGGGTGGCATATTTGTTATAGAAACTGTTTCCGTGTTTTTGCAGGTGTCTTATTTTAAAATGACGCATAAGCGGATCTTTCGGATGGCGCCACTTCATCATCACTTTGAACTAAAGGGTTGGCCCGAGCCTAAAGTCATCGTACGCTTTTGGATCATTACGCTGGTACTGGTTTTGTGTGGACTGGCGACTTTGAAATTACGCTAGGCCCTAAATTTAGTTAGGTTTTGGCACAAAACTAAAGTAAAAAGAAAATCATGTCTAAAGCACAATCG
>JAZGGN010000240.1:0-2459 GCA_036480475.1 Gammaproteobacteria bacterium | reverse complement strand
AATGGCGGTTGAAGAAACCTCAATCATTGCGGCCTTAAGTAAAGCTGCCCGCTGGATCCGGCGCAATGGCACCATCACAACTGAAGTGACTGGCAACACGGTGATTGGCCAAGTACAAATCGCTCATGTAAAAGATTTCGCCCATCTGAAAAATATTATTGCCATTAATAAACATTTTTTAATTGAAAGCGCCAATCAACACGTTGCTCAAGGCTTGATAAAACGTGGCGGGGGCGTCTCTGATTTGACACTAAGATCCATTGATCGTGATGATGGCGCCCATATGGCAGTTATCCACGTGCATGTCAATTGCTGTGATGCCATGGGCGCTAATATCGTCAACCAGATCTGTGAATATTTAAAGCTGCCCATTGAGCACCTAAGTAGTGAAAAAGTAACCATGTGCATCTTATCTAATTTAAATACGGATAAACTGACACGAGCACAAGTCATCCTACGCAATATCGACCCCGAGCTGGGGCAACGATTACAGGAAGCCTCCTTATTTGCGAATCAAGATCCCTACCGTGCAGCAACCAGTAATAAAGGCGTGCTCAATGGGATTGATCCTGTTTTAATTGCCACCGGTAATGACTGGCGTGCGGTTGAAGCGGGGATCCATGCATTTGCTTGTCGCTCAGGTCAGTATCGTTCAGTGACACAATGGAAGGTGCAAGACAAGGATTTAATTGGCACCTTTGAAGCACCCGTCATTGTTGGCACAGTGGGGGGCGTCACGAAGCTGCACCCGACCGCACAAATGTGCCTACGCATTCTTGGCGTACTGCATGCCAATGATTTAGCTCGAATTATTGCCGCTGTGGGCTTAGTACAAAATTTAGGGGCGATACGTGCATTGGCAACTGAAGGGATCGTTCAGGGCCATATGCGTTTGCATATTGATAATCTAACTCTAAGTGTGGGTGCAAATGCAGAAGAAATGCCATTACTGAAAAAACGCCTGGAAGAATTACTGGCCATCAGAAAACGCATTACTTTAAGCAATGCGTTCGAAATTCTCAAAGAATTACGTGACCAGGCATTACGTGCTGCCAAAAAACGAACTGCCTTTTAAAATCGTGTTGTTACAACTTTCCACCCCCAGTAAAACATTCCTGCTTGGTGAATATCTCGCGCTTTGTGGCGGTGCGAGCTTGATCGTCAATACCGAGGCACGATTCAGTTTAACTGTGAAGTCACAATCCCCTGGAGAAATCATTGGCATTTCTTCACAAGGACCAGCGAGACAGTTATTGCAGACACACGCAGCGCTATTTAAACCATTCAAATTAAACTTTACCGATCCTTATGCCAAGGCCGGCGGTTTAGGCGCTTCAAGCGCACAATTTTTACTGTGTTACGCACTACATGAATATGTATCCAGAGGATCCATCTTATCAGCAAACACCATAGAAATTGATCGTTTACTACAGCATTATCATAGCTGTTGCGATATTGTCGGCAAATACAAACCCAGTGGTCATGACTTAATTGCACAACTTAAAGGAGATCTGTGTTATTTTCACCCTCGGGAAAATAAACCCGAGAGTTATGCCTGGCCATTTAAAGAAATAGGTTTTTATTTATTACGCTCAGGTACTAAAATTGCCACTCATGAACATTTAGCGCAATTACAACCATTTGACGCCCATGATTTGAACATCTGTATGCAGCAAGCCATGCAAGCTTTTCACGATCAGGATCCTCTCAACTTTATTGTGGCTGTCAATCAATATGGACAATTGTTACAACAACTTGGTTTTGTCAGTGTACACACACAAGCCTTACTGAGAACGATCCACTCTCACAAAGCGGTGCGTGCTACCAAAGGCTGTGGCGCACTAGGCGCAGATATTATTTTAGTATTGATCGATAAAAATAAAAAATCTGATTTTGCCGATCATGCAGATCAGCAAGGATGGGTTATTATTGCAGATGAAAGTCATATTAGTAGCGGTTTGAGTTTTATAATCGAGGAACAAGGTTATGAAATGGCAGGCTAGCGCACCCTCAAATATTGCCTTGATTAAATATATGGGTAAAGCAGACACTCAAAGTAATACCGCCATCAATGATTCTTTATCCTTTACTTTAAATCATTTATATACCCGTGTTGAACTAGAAATCACTGACAACAAAAAAGATCAATGGCAAGCCTTAGAAGGCACCGATCTATATCCCATCGTCTTAAATTCTCAGAGCCAAGCACGTTTTTTGCAGCACTTGAATTTTTTAAAACAACATTTTAATTTTAATCAGAATTTTATGGTTCGCTCCGGCAATAATTTTCCTGTCAGTGCGGGCCTGGCCAGCTCTGCCTCAAGTTTTGCCGCCCTTACCCAATGTGCAACGCAAGCCATTTGTGAACTACAGCAACGGGAAACACTTCCCCCTGCCACACTGGCACAGCTAAGTCAGCAGGGTTCAGGCTCCTCGTGCCGATCTTTTTTTTCACCCTG
>JAZGGN010000239.1:0-3535 GCA_036480475.1 Gammaproteobacteria bacterium | reverse complement strand
CTATAGCTTATGTGCCCACGCTCTGGCTGCCTTCGGACGGTTCGTCCTACGGCACGCCGCTTGCCACATAAGCGGCAGCTATCGCGGGCTCTTCGCCTCGGCCGTTGGCCTTCCCTGGCTCATCGATTGTCTGTTTATTTGTCGGCAATGATAGCTAAATTTTCGCATGATAAGCAACTTTCTTTATTACAGAAAGATAAAAATTTAATTGTTAAACAGCTACGATCATTGCAGCATTAAGTCTGATTTATATGTTAAATCAAACGATTTAACTAATCTAATAGCATAGATTTCTGTAATTTATAGGTGACGTTTATCTAGTATCGCTATTAAGATTTATTGGTATGTTTCGAAAGACTTTGAGTTATATCGGTTTCCTGAATTAATGAGTGTTCCTGTAGACATCATCAAGAGGAACTTGATGATGCAGAGTCAATTTGAATACAAACAAATAACCAAAATAGGGAAAATGCCTATTTTTTTTTAAGCTCGACTTAGATATCTTATCTTATATTACTACTTTAAGGAGTTTCAAGGGTGATGCGAAATTATGGCTTAACCTACGCAAAATTCTGGATCAAGGCTGAGATACAAGCACTGCCACTAGCAACCAGGGCAATGCTCAATTATTGCTATTCCAGCCCACACACAACGTCATTAGGCTGCTTTAGACTGCCTTTAAGTTATGCTGCCGAAGATTTGCAGGTTAGCTGCGCTGCTGTTAAAAAAGGATTTGGACAGGCACAAACTGCTGGATTGGTATTTTTTGATGAAGATACTCGTTGGATCTGGATTCCTTCATTCTTAAAATGGAATAAGGTGGATAACTTAAATCAATGGAAGTGTATTTATAAATTGCTCAATGAAGTCCCGCAGGACTTTAAATATTATCATGCGCTTATTGGTTCACTATTAAAGTATATTGCAGTGATCCCAGAAGAAGAGCGTCATGACCTTGAAAAGTGGCTTACCGATCACCCAGTATTAACACAAGCAGACGCACAAGATCGCAAAACTTCTCCACAATCCGCAGCCGCACTGGTTGATCATTCTGATCAAGGTTCAACATCATCCGTATATTCCTCTGTTTATGAGGATAAAAATCATTGCCAACTGCAAAGCGTACAAGAACCGCTTGCCAATGACATAGGATCACATGACACGGATTTAGAAATTAACACTCAAGCCCAAGACAATGAGATTGAAACAAGAAAACTAAACACAACTCACGAATCATCACTTTTATCTAAACAGGCTATGGTGGAAGGTTTACCAATCACAGCCCTTAAAGATGTCTTGGAAAAGGGTTCACAAACCCCTTCTGAATCCTTTGAAAAGGGTTTTGAAACCCCTTTGAAGCCCGTAACTAAAGGGTTTCGAACCCAAGAACAAGAGCAAGAACAAAAACAAGAGCAAGAACAAAAGCAAGAACAGGAGATCACCCCCAACATTGTCGCGCAAGCGCGACCGCCAGATGATCTTTCATCAACAAAATTTAAAAAATTTTTAGAAAAAATTAAACCTGAGTTGCCTGGTGCTACAGTTACTTCGCAGAGGACAGCGTGTTTACCCCCAGCGCTTGAAAATTCTCCCGCGCCCTACCGCAAAAAGCCACCGAGCGGACAATCACCGCCACAGGCGGCGCAAGTGCAACAGATCTTTGCACATTGGCAATCGATCATGGACCATCCCCAGGCCAAGCTTAGCCAGACACGCCAACGCTTGATTGTAAAAACATTGCAATCAGGCTACACGATAGCTGCCCTGTGCGAAGCCATCAGCGGTTGTTCAGTGACACCGCACAATATGGGCGACAATGATCGGGGAGAGCGTTACGACGATTTGAGTATCATTTTGCGCAGTCAAAACATCGACCGCTTTATTCGCAATTATCGTAGTCCACCCAAATCCATGAGTGAGGCGAAACGCAATATCAGTGCCAATGTGCAAAATGCGTATATGTGGGCAAAGCAAAAATTTACTGAACAAAATAATAGGAGTCCTTGATGTGGATGAATGTGACGTAGAAGTATTTGCTTGTGCCCTAACTGAAGCTTGGGACCTATGTGGTGGATCAGCTAAAGTCTTACCCGCCCATACCCTGGAAGAATATTGGCAAAGATTAAAGGGCTATCCGCTTGTCTCAATCCAGCACGCTTTAGATGCTCATATTCTCTGCCCAGATCGCGGACGCTTTGTGCCTAAGATTGCGGATATTATGCATCAATTTCAGGGGAACAGTGAGGCGCAAGCGCTCAAAGCTTGGAGCAAAGTCAGCAATGCAATTAGACGTACAGGCAGTTACGAGAGTGTCGTTTTTGATGATCTTTGCATTCATTGCGTTATAGCAGATATGGGTGGTTGGATCAGACTGTGTTGCCAGAATGATACACAACTACAATTTTCACAGCATGAATTTCAAAAGCGCTACCGCTACACCTGTGATCAAGTACAGGAGAAATATCCGAGTGTGCTTATTGGGGTCATTGAACGCAATAATCATCACAAAGGCTACAAATTACCGCCCCCGATATTCATTGGAGATAGAAAGCAAGCCCTGCAAGTCATGTTGGCTGGTAGCAAGTGCCGTAAAAGTGATTCTTCGATAGTTGTAAAAAAACGAGAGCAGAATGAAAGCATTGGTTCAATGTAAATTTAACAGATACAAAAGGAGCATAAGATGAGCTATGGGATAAACAAAGTCATCATCATGGGCCACTTAGGTCGTGATCCCGAATTAGAATATCACTCAAAGAAAAAAACAACGGCTTTGATTAGCGTTGCCACCAATAAAGCAATAATAGATAAGCACACTGGCGAACGAAGGATAATAACACAATGGCATCGGATCTGTTTTTTTGGCCGTTTGGCTGAGGTCGTTAGCGATCTTTTATACAAAGGATGCCACGTCTATATTGAAGGTTTCCTATCAAGTCACTCCTGGCAAGATGATGAAGGTCAAAAACACACGATAATCAGGATCGTGGGACAACAGCTACAGCTTTTAAGTGCCGCAAAGCAAGAAAAGCGCCAGCAAAATGACGATTCACAGGAATAAATAAAAATATTTTGAAATTCAGTAATGTCAGACAGAAAAAGTCTAGCAAGCACACTTTTAGATTAAATTATCAACAATAATAGCCCTATTATGAGGAAACACAAGTAATGCATTCTGATACGCCACATTTACTCCCACGCTATATTCGGCTTCGGGATGCGCCATTTTACTTGGGTATGGATAGACACCGTTTTGACGAACTGGTCAGGCCGCATTTAACGGAGATCAACATCAGCAAACAAGCTATTGCGTTCGACAGACTGGAAATTGAGGCTTGGGCAGATTACTATAAGAGCCGTAGTGGTCGTCCCGCCCAACTTAAGAGGTATAAATTATGGGACGAAAACGAACGCCCGGTCTCTACAAACGTGGGAACTGTTGGCACATTGACAAAAAGGTCTTCTGAGTGCGCCTTTGCGAAAGCACTGGCACAAGTGACCTCGAAGAAGCGGAAAAATACTTAGCGAGGTGTATTGA
>JAZGGN010000238.1:0-2943 GCA_036480475.1 Gammaproteobacteria bacterium | reverse complement strand
AAAAGCAACAATACCGATCCCTGCAATCATGGCAACGACCACGTAGGCACCGCGACAGCGACGATGTAGCGCGGCAACAGCTTGGAATATGTCTTGTGCCTCAATTTTGATTTTGTTGATGCTTTGTAATTCGTGGGCAAAAACATTGATCAAAACTTCCGAATCGGAACCTGTGTTTAAGTGACGGCGATCATTGTAAATTAAATCGTGTTTGAGCGCTTTGCTGTTGGTGAGATTGCCATTGTGCGCCAGGGTGATCCCATAGGGTGAATTGACGTAAAAGGGTTGTGCTTCTTCAGTGCTGTTCGCTCCTGCGGTAGGATAGCGCACATGACCAATGCCCATGTTTCCCTTTAGATTGTACATATGACGTGTGCGGATCACATCACGGACTAAACCGTTGCCTTTGTGTATATGTAAACGGGCATCACTACTACATGTGGCGATCCCCGCTGCATCTTGGCCACGATGTTGCAGCGCGGTTAAGGCATCAAAAATGTCTTGATTAACGGTTGATTTTGCAACGATTCCAACAACACCACACATAGGACACCTTTTCTAACTCTAATCTTCGGATAGAGGATAATCAATTTGTTGAGCCGAACGCATTGTATCAGACCAGAGCGTTTGCGACCACAGGTTTAAAGATTCAAATTTAGGAATAAGATAAGATTGCTGCCACCAGGCTTTTGAGGTTAAGGGGATAAGCGTGCCCAGCATTAATAGTACGCTGACGATGATAATGCCCCTGCCAGAACCAAATATCATACCAAGTATTCTGTGTTTGGTCGTATTTGGGCCATGTATGAA
Organism: Gammaproteobacteria bacterium; assembly: GCA_036480475.1. Lineage (GTDB taxonomy): Bacteria > Pseudomonadota > Gammaproteobacteria > JAZGGN01 > JAZGGN01 > JAZGGN01. The sequence continues at coordinate 2,133 of JAZGGN010000238.1, read as the reverse complement.
TTGCACACTGAGGGCTTTCACGAAGGTAATGAAAATAAAGCTGATGATGAAAACGCATAGCAAGGCAATCGCAAAGCGCATCGAATCAGACTGAATGTAAGGTGCAAGTAGAAGTGATAATTTTTCTGCAAACAAAGCGCTTAATATAAAAACACACAGCCAGAACATGAGTGATAAAAGCGTATGTACCCAACCGCGGATGAAACCGAGAAGGGCGGTGAAAGAAATAATAACGAGGAGCGTGTAGTCAGCCCAATTGAATGCCATCACGATTAACCTTGTAGTGGATCATGCTTAATGACAATTCCTTTTAAGCTAGTACTTCGTTCCAGTTCGGGTAAGAGAATATCCGCTTCTTCTCGTTTTGCCTCAGGGCCGACAAGAACACGGTTAACAAGCTTGCCTTGTAGATTAGTTGCTGTTGCTGTATAGGCCGGAAAGCCTTGATTTTGCAATTGCTGTACCAGTTTGCTGGCATTCTCTTCACTAGAGAAGCTGGCTAATTGAACGGTCCAGCCCGTCTTGTTTAATTCAGCAAATGTTGATTCAGTGGTCATTGTCAGTGGCGGTTGTAAGCTGGGTTCTGGTACATCCTCACTGACTATGGGTACAGACCTACTTTGTAGATCTGAAGAAGCTTGTGATTTTTCCTGGTTGATCGGTGAGGGGTTGCTCACTGATAAGGACTGGCTTGGTTGACTGGTATTGCGATCTTGCAGGGTTGGCAACTTCGAGAAACTAATGAATTCTTCACCCGGCTTAACATTGAAAGGTTGTGGCGGCACGGGCGGTACAAAGCGCGCAATTTTTAATTCTTCTAATACAGATTTGTTTTGATTAAATAGTAATGGCAAGAATATGGCAAACAAGGCAATAATGACCATGAAGCCAGCGAGCCGGTATTTCATATTTTCACGAGTAATACTACTCATAAGCATCTGCCTAAAATTTGTGCAATTTGAGTTACTATGATTATACCAGAATTCTAGCGTATAAGGAATTGTAAAACAGGGGAAACAGTATAAAAAGAGCCAAAAATCACAATAATATCGCCTGTTTGTGCCTGTGAAAGCGCTTGTTGGTAGGCTGACAGCACATTTTTGGCACTTTGATGGTGTTGGATCCCATACGACTCTAATGAATTTATTAATTCTTTAGAGGGTGCGCTGCGCTCATTATCGACCGGTGCAACAAACCAGGTCTTGATTAAGTGGATCAGAGGGCGGATGGCGCTGGCGATGTCTTTGTCTGCCAGCATACTGAAGACCGCCAAAATTTGTCGTTTTTTGCTGAATTGTTTGAGATGGGTGGCTAAATGTTCAATGGATTGTGCGTTATGAGCAACATCCAGAACATGAGTAATATCGCCAGGGATGGTTTGTAAGCGCCCAGCTAAACATACCGATTGTAAGCCTTTTCGTATGGCGCTAAGATCGATGGGCAACAGCGTTTGTAAACTTATTAGTGCTCTGAGGGCTGTTGCACTATTTTGTAAAGCCAGCGAGGGCAGCGGTAAGTCTTCAATACGTTGGTTATCATAATGAAAAGTCCAGCTTGAGGGTTGCCGCTCGTAGCTGAAGTCTTGCCCCTGAGTGGCCATTCGAACATTTAACTGTTGGACGATAAGCTGTAGTGACTCAGGCGGATTGGGATCACCACAGATCGCCATTTGATTGGCACGGAGTATACCCGCTTTTTCTTGCGCAATACTTTCTCTATCGTTGCCTAACCAAGCGCTGTGATCAATATCGATGGTGCTAATCACGGCAATATCAGCATCGATAATATTGACCCCATCTAAACGACCGCCCAGACCAACTTCTAATATCATCAAGTCTAAGTTTGCTTGTTTAAAAATCAAGAGTGCTGCCAGTGTGCCGAATTCAAAATAAGTCAGTAGAATTTGCTCACGTACTTGCTCAATTTGATCAAAAGCTTTAATCAAAGTTTCATCGCTGACATTTTTACCCGCAATTTTAATTCGTTCATTGTAGATTAATAAGTGAGGGGAGGTGTAAGTGCCAACTTTGTAGTCCATTTGTAAGGCGCATGCTTCAATAAGAGCCACACAAGATCCTTTGCCATTGGACCCTGAAATGCTGATGACTGGACAAGTTTTATGGCACAGTTGCA
>JAZGGN010000237.1:0-3710 GCA_036480475.1 Gammaproteobacteria bacterium | reverse complement strand
TCGCATTACCTCGGGTAGTTCTGCGGTTTTTCTCAATCGGAACGACTCAATCTGGCATAAATCTGAGCGCTAAACACGGAAGTTATTTCGTGCCCGTTCCTAAGCTTCATCAACTACTGGCTGAGGCGTTTATTGCAAAATTCAGGAAGCAACACAATATCACGGTGATGCCATAAAACTCTAATGTGTAACGATAAGGAGATCAACGCAAGAGGGTGGTAAAGCCTGCTGAGAGAAAGATGGAGACAAATAAGCCTTGTTTCCGCATTAAAACCAAGTAATCGCGAGCACTAAAATCAAGTAATCAAGTTTTATGTTTGGTTTGGAAGTAATTGTATTTCAACATATCCTATTGATTATAATAGGGTATTTGTTTTCGTTAAACAGGCTTTCCGGTAAGTATACGCAATAATAGACCGTTATAAGGGCAATATGTTGCCTTGATACAGCATTAAAACCAAGTAATCGCGAGCAAAGTTTATGGTTGCAGAGATGCAGGCGTCAGTTGAGGTTGCTCAGTAATTCTTCGGCGTGTTTCAATGTTTGTGTTGTCACTTTAATGCCCCCGAGCATGCGGGCAATTTCTTGTATTTTGTTTTTATGTGCAAGGTGTACGGTTTGCGTTTGTGTGGTTTTATCGGCGATGTGTTTACTGACAAGCAAATGATGATGGCCATGCGCGGCTACTTGCGGCAGGTGGGTGATGCATAATATTTGAGTTTTTTCACCGAGTTGACGCAGCATTTGACCGACAATCGCGGCGGTGCTGCCGCCGATCCCAACATCAACTTCGTCAAATAACAAGGTTGGTGTTGTGTCTTGTTGTGAGGTAAGCACGTGGATTGCCAAACTAATACGTGATAGTTCACCACCGGAAGCGATTTTTGCCAAAGCTTGCAAGGGTTGCCCTGGGTTGGTGCAAACCATAAATTCAACGTTCTCATTACCATAAGGTTTAGGTTCGTCGATGGAATGAAAGTCGATGTTAAATTTTCCTTGTGGAATTTCTAATTGGTGTAGTTTTTCTGACACTTTTATTTGTAATTTTTCAGCGGCTTTGCGACGACTGGCACTGAGTTTTTTCGCCGCGATTTGATAGGTTTCCACGAAGTTTGCAATATCTTGGTTGAGGCGTTCGATCTGTTCATCACTTTGACTTAAACCTTGTAATTCTTTTTTAAGGGTTTGATGTTGTTGTGCTAGGATTTGTGGTTGAATATGATGTTTGCGTGCAATCGTATAAATTTGTTGCAAGCGTTGCTCAATTTCATTTAAGCGTTGTGGATCGGTATTGATGTGGTCTAAATAATGATGGAGTTCATGTTGTGCTTCTTGACAATGGATCTGCGCATTATTAAGTAAGTCGAGTGCATTTTTCAAACTTGGATTTAAATCTTGTAATGTTTGTAAGGCGTGACTTGCGTGCTGTAATTGTGTGAGGATAGTGTTTGAGTCCTCCGCGCTGATGTGGGTGAGCGCTTGCTGACAGGCGGCGATAATATCTTCCGCTTGGTTTAGTTGTTTGTGTTCGATTTCAAGTTTCTCAATTTCATTGCTGCCAAGCGCAAGCTCATCTAATTCTTGTACTTGGTAATTCAGTAGGGTTTTATGTTGCTCGTTATTATTTGCACTGCGCAATTGGTTTAACTGTTCATTTGCTTTTTTCCATTGGCGGTAAATTTGGGCAACCTTTTCACTGAGATTTTTATGGTTGGCATAATCATCTAATAGCTTCCTTTGCTTGTTGGTTTGCATCAGCGATTGTTGTTCATGTTGTCCGTGTAAATCAACAAGTAAAGCACTTAACTCACGCACTTGACGTAAGGTGGCCGCTTGGTTATTGACCAAGCAACGGGTGCGGCCATCGCGGCTGATAATACGACGCAAAATACAAAGCTCATCTTCGAGTTCATGGTGGTTCAACCATTCTTTGGCGGCAGGGTTATGTTCGATATCAAAACTTGCACTGATGTCCAAGCGATCGCCCTCTGGATGGATCAGATGACTGTCTGCACGCTTGCCCAGCGCCAAGGCTAGCGCATTAATAATGATCGATTTGCCCGCGCCGGTTTTACCCGTAATAACGGTCACACCGCTTTGAAATTCGACACTAAGCTCAGCGACAATCGCAAAATTTTTAATGTGAAGGTGGATTAACATGCTCTGAATAAATTATTTTGATGTTTACTTTCCCAGCCGAGTTTGGCTCGTAAGGTTTCATAGTAATTGTAATCCAGCGGATGGATCAAACGTAACTTCTGTGCTTTTTTTTCTATTTTTATCCTTTGCCCAGGGAGGATAGTGCCACTTTCTTGACCATCACAGCTTAATCTGGGGGAGGTTTCATTATGTGCATCGATGACAATACTAATTATATTGTCGCCATTGATGACAATAGGACGGCTGCTTAAAGTATGCGGGCACATTGGAACCAATGCAATGGCATCTAAGCCGGGATGTAGTATTGGCCCACCACCGGACAGCGCATAAGCAGTTGAACCGGTTGGGGTGGTGACTATCATGCCATCAGCACGTTGGTTAGAAACCAGTTGATTATTGATGTAGATTGCAAATTCAATCAATTGTGGGGTTTCGCCGGAAAGCAGGACGATATCATTGAGTGCCTCCCCCTGGCAAATAATGGCGTCATCCTGCAGGACCGTCGCATTGAGTAAAAAGCGTTTTTCTTCCGTAAATTTCCCAGCTAAAATTTCACCGACTTTAGTTTCTAGCGCTTCTGGCAGCACATCGGTTAAAAATCCTAAATGGCCGCGATTAATGCCCAGGACTGGCACATTTACTTTGATGGCTTGTCGCGCTGCATTTAATAAGCTGCCGTCACCACCGACCACGATAATCAAGTCTCCGGTCTCACCAATGTCACTCAATGTGGTTGTTTTATCTTGACCGAGTGCAAAATAAGTGGCGGTTTCTGACTCAATTAAAAATGCGACTTGCAAGCTATGTAAAAGTTCTTGTAAAGCTTGTAAGGTTTCTTGCACTCCCTTATTCGCGCGATGGGCACTGGCAAATAGAATGATGCGGGAAAATCTGGCTTGCATTGTGTGCTCCTGGGAAATGCATTTTTCAATTATCTCGATTATACTATGTTTACCTTGACTAAAGTGAGAGAACCATGCTGATTTCTATTACCCTTGCCAAAATAATTGGACTGTATTGTGTTATTACTGCCTTAGCAATGTTGTTTCATGGTAAGCGCTTTAAGGCATTAGCGAGTGAGTTTGTAGGATCGCCAGCCTTATTAAACTTAAGTGGCATTCTTGCCTTAATTATTGGGCTTATTTTAGTCGTTATGCATGATGTTTGGATATTGGCGTGGCCTTTAATCATCACCTTACTTTCTTGGGTCATCCTGTTGAAGGGCATGGCGATGCTGTTTACACCGACAGCAATCATTGAAGTGGGGAAAAAAATGGACACGTGCAATGTTTTTTATTATACCTCGGCCGGGATTACCCTAATCATTGGGGTGACGCTGTGCTATTTCGGTTTTGCTGTCGATGTGGTGGCGCGTAGCCGCTTTTTTTTCTTTTAACCTAAGTAAAGCTTAGGTAAGTTCTACTTGCATTGGGTGTTTTTAACCCTGTATACCCATTACACCTCAAGATGCGAATTTTAGCATCCCAGATTAGCTGCATCTTTGAACAAAAATAAGAAGAATCACTTGTCATTTAGCAGCACTAAAATTC
>JAZGGN010000236.1:0-3377 GCA_036480475.1 Gammaproteobacteria bacterium | reverse complement strand
CTTCGCCGCGTAGATTGCTGTTCTCAGAGCTGTATAAAGGATGGGCTTGTAAAGATGAGTCTTCGGACAGTAGGCGCTCGATGGTTTCAACGCGAGCAAAGCCTGGTGGTATTTGCGCACGGGCTAAGTGTTGCATCAACGTAATTAAGGTTTTAGCGTAGCCATCTTGTTCGATCTTCAGTTTTTTTCCGGTTCGCTGCGCCATTTTGGAATCAATAATGATTGGGGTACTGGCTTGATTCTCAGGAGTTAAAGCTAAGTGATAGCTTAAATTGTCCTCGGTGGTTAGATAGAGATTAAAGTGTTGTTCTGAGCGTGGCTGAATAAAAATATGGCCGGTTGCTTCATCGGCTTGTATCTCTAAATCAGGGCTATCATGGTTGATGCGCTGAATGCGTGCTTGTTTGATTTCAATACGGGTTAAACCACTATTGCCAATGGCAAGATTCAGCGTTTCGTTGTTGTCATTAACGGTGATGGTATTCGCTGCCATGGCGGTATTTAAACTAAGCCAAGTAAGCACTAATAAGATCAGTGATTTTTTACAGTTAATCATTGTCGTCCCCTGTTAAACGTTCAAAACGCACCACCCACAAGCGCCCTTGTTTTAATTCGTACTGCATTTGATAGTGGCTGTCCTGGCTGATGATTTCACCGAGCGCGACTTGGATTTGTAATTGCCCTTGTACCTCGACTTGTAAGCGCTCACTATCTACGGTCATCATTTTGGGATAAAAATTAAGGATAATTTGCTGTTGTTCGATGGTTTCAATTTCTTGGGTGAATTGCTGTTTTAAGTCAGGGTAATATTGGGGATGCACAAAGCTTAAAAATTGTTGTTGTTGGCGTTTGGCGTTGTCTGGGTGGATATTTAAACGTAACCACAGTAATTGTTCACTGATCTGCTGTAGGTAAGCCTCTGAAACCGCTGTTTGATCGATCCAATAAGAACCCTCACCTTGCATCGGTAGTAAGATTGTGCGTTCATTACCAATGAGTTTAAACACCATCAGTAATAACAGCATAATCAATAGCGCCAAGCTAAGCAGTAAAACCCGATAACGGTTTAATTGTTGCTTTTTTTGCTGTTGTAACTGTTCATAGAGTAAGTGCTGCATCAGCCTATGACCTCTCGAATATGCGAAGGACAAGACAAGCGCTTAAGTTTCGTGCGGCTGGGTAAATGCCAATATAGCAACGCCAGTAAATGCGCTTGTCCGCGCTCTTGCTTGGCTTGGCGCAGTGCCCACACTAAGGCCATACTGGTGAGTATGCCGGTGATGATGAGACCTCGGCCCAGTACTAGCAGCATAAAAGGTACGACAAAAACGATGATTTCATCCATCGACCAAAATAACAGCCGAGGTGGATCGTCTAAGTGCTTAGGAATGGGTCGTGTATCTTCTGTCATGCAGGACTCCTTTAAATGGTGGCTGAAAATATGGTATCTATCATGTGTGGCGCACCAATGATCAAGAAGGAAATACCCAACCAAATTAAGGCTGGTTTGAAATCTAAGGAAAAAACGCCATGATAAATGGCAATCGCCAAACCGATGGTACCCAATGCTTTGCCGCCAATGCCTTTTAGAAAGTTCAATACGTCATCGACCATGGGTGCCAAACCCCACTCGTCGCCATCACTGGCCAAGGCTTCAACAGAAAACAGTAGTAGTACCACCCCCAGTAAGAGCAGCATTAAAATGGGGCTTTGAATTAAATGTTTTTTTAGTTCCATTGGTCTGCCTTCAATGCTTTAGGCTGATTTTTACGGTTGCTATATCACATAACCGCGGGCTTTTAGTTTGCACACTGTCGTTGGCACTCGCAAAATTCCAAAATAAGGCGCGCATGTGACTATTACTTAAAATTTCTTTTAAACATTTGAGTTTCTTAAAAAAGTTAGAGTGGAAACGCGCTAGATAGTATTTATTAAGCAGGGCTTTTTCTAAGGTTTGTTGCCATTGTGCCTCGCTAGCTTGGTTTTTATGTTGTTCACATAAGTCAGCCGCCGCTTGCTGAATGAATTTTTTTTGCTCTAGTGAGAGTGTGTCGTTAATTTTGTCCAGCCGTGCTATGGGTTGTTCTGCTGTGTGGGACGGCACTTTAACGATTTCATCTATTTTATTATCGTGCTCAATTAAGCGCAGGGGCGATAAGCACGGCTCATTCGGGGTGAATGTGCTTTGTGGACATTCATAAACCCGCCATTCTATGGAGACGGAAAATTTATAAGCATCATCTGCGGAAGTCGGGGCGCATAGAATATAGTTTGCGTTTTGTAATACCCTAATAGCGCGATCAATAGATTTTTTAGCATCGGGCAATTGCTGTATTAATTCGCTTAAATCTAAACGTGCCTCATTGGGATGTTGTAATAGCCACGCCAGTAAGCCGCGCGCCGCAAGATTTAGGCTGTCGTCCTCAAGAAAAGTCCTATTAAAGATGATGAATTTTGACTTACTTTTTATGATGCGAAATAGCGCCATGTTAGCTCCCTGTTAAGATGGTTCACAAACATAATGCGCCCTATAAACGGGGGCTAATTTGACAAGTGATTCAATGAGGATGTGGTTTATCGTGCGACTATCGCGTTCGCGCGCGCAAAACATCCTTAAAATCACTGGCTATTAGCCAAGCGCATTATGTTTTACACGTCGGGAAGGATAAAATTTAAAGTCGTCCGACAACCTTCAAAGGAAGCGCTAAAGCGCTATTGTTCTATTATTTATATAGTCTAATTATACACACCTATAATCCAAAGGACCAGCCATATATTTAATCAATCCTTGGTATTTGGTATGTTCTTACATTTAATCTAGTAATGACTATAACAATGCTATAAAAACTTGTCAATATTTTTTAAATTTACTTAGATTTATTTAGCTTTAGATTATTTATTAACAAGTTCACTAAAATTAGGTTAGATTATAAACTCTTTAGTATCAAGAAAACAATGATCATGAGGACTAATAGAACTAGGGGCCATAAAGCTCCTAATATAGTGGCAACTATCAATGATGGTAACCAGCCTAACCCAACACCAAGTAAGTAACCATATTCCACAACACAATATATCCAACTAATCACAAATGTGATTAGCCAAGTTATGATAAATCCTACACGGTAAAAATCCAAATCATCATCCATAGTCTGCTCATTCCTTGCCGCTAACATCAGGCTTTGCTGTTTTTAGTATTGTTATGATTTTACTTTATATTTGATATCGTCAACACAATTTATCCTACCTTTTTCTAATTCACCATGCCATTTCCCATTATCTAATGATAGATCCTTTATTCCATCAATTCTAATACATTTCCAGCCTAGTCTTTCACTATTACTTTCTCCACTGAATTGATAAACCAACACTTGTTC
>JAZGGN010000235.1:0-3319 GCA_036480475.1 Gammaproteobacteria bacterium | reverse complement strand
AGAAAATCTTATTAGTTGCACAAAACAATTCTGTTAAAGATGATCCTAAAAAGAAAGACCTTTATTCAATAGGCACGGTTTCTGCGGTCTTGCAATTATTAAAATTGCCAGACGGCACGGTAAAATTACTGATTGAAGGACTTCAGCGTAGTCGTGTTATTAAGTATGTCAATGAAGATAAATACTTGTCTGCACATATTGAGCTGGTTTCTTCGATAGAATCAGGTGGTCGTAGTATTGAAATTCTAGCGCGTTCGCTCATGTCGCAGTTCGAGCAATACGTTAAGCTTAACAAAAAAATCCCGCCAGAAGTATTAGCTTCCTTAGCCAGTATTGATGATATTGGTCGCTTGGCTGATACCATCTCTGTGCATTTGCCGTTAAAAATTGAGGATAAACAAAAGATCCTTGAAAAAATTGACGTAAAAAAACGCTTGGAAATGTTAATGACAGCATTTGAGGCAGAGATTGATTTGCTCCAAGTTGAAAAACGTATTCGCGGGCGAGTCAAGCGACAAATGGAAAAAAGCCAGCGTGAATACTATCTTAATGAACAAATGAAAGCGATTCAAAAAGAGTTAGGTGAATTGGGCGATGAGCCGAGCGAAATAGAACAGTTGGCCAAGGATATTGAAGAAGCTGGAATGTCAGAAGAAGCCAAAGAAAAAGCAGCTTCAGAATTAAAGAAATTAAAAATGATGTCACCCATGTCGGCAGAAGCGACCGTCATTAGAAATTACCTGGATACCTTACTTGGCTTGCCTTGGAAAAAGCGTACTAAAATGCGTTACGACTTAAAAAAAGCGCAGGAAATATTGGATAAAGAGCATTATGGTTTAGAAAAAGTAAAAGAGCGGATCATTGAGTATCTAGCGGTACAGCAGCGTGTTAAGAAAATAAAGGGACCTATCTTGTGCTTAGTGGGGCCACCGGGCGTGGGTAAAACGTCATTAGGACAATCGATCGCTAATGCGACTGGGCGTAAATTTGTGCGTATTGCCTTGGGTGGTGTGCGTGATGAAGCTGAAATTCGTGGTCATCGGCGTACCTATATAGGCTCAATGCCAGGCAAGGTAATTCAACAGTTAAGCAAGGTCAAAGTACGTAATCCACTGATCATGTTGGATGAAGTGGATAAAATGGCGATGGATTTTCGTGGTGATCCGGCTTCTGCGTTACTGGAAGTTTTAGATCCGGAGCAAAATCACACCTTCAACGACCACTACTTAGAATTGGATTATGATTTGAGTGAAGTGATGTTTATTACCACGGCGAACTCATTGGAAATTCCATTGGCATTATTAGATCGTATGGAAGTGATCCGTTTGGCTGGGTATACTGAAGATGAGAAAGTAAATATTGCGATACAATACTTAATGGCTAAACAATTTGAACAAAATGGCATTAAATCCTCGGAGTTGCATATTTCAGAGGGTGCTTTCAGGGAAATTGTTCGTTATTACACACGCGAAGCAGGCGTAAGAAATTTAGAGCGAGAATTAGCAAAAATTTGCCGCAAAGTGGTTAAAGCAATGTTGATTGACAAAGGCAAGAGTAAAGGCAAAGACCAGCACATTACGATCACACAAAAGAATATTGGTAAATATCTTGGTGTTAAGCAACATCGTTATGGTTTAGCAGAAGAGCACGATCAGATAGGGCAAGTGACCGGTTTGGCATGGACCAGTGTTGGTGGAGAGCTATTAACGATTGAAGCCTCAATCATGCCGGGCAAGGGTAAAGCCTCTTACACTGGGCAACTTGGTGAAGTCATGCAAGAATCTATCCAGGCAGCGATGACGGTTGTTAGAAGCCGCGCTGATAGCCTAGGTCTGAATAAAAGCATATTTGAGAAAAATGATATTCATGTGCATGTCCCGGAAGGTGCAACACCGAAAGATGGTCCCAGTGCTGGTATTGGCATGTGTACGGCTTTGGTTTCAGTATTTGCCAGAATACCTGTCCGTGCGGATGTCGCCATGACGGGTGAAATCACTTTACGAGGCCAAGTGTTACCGATTGGTGGTTTAAAAGAAAAACTGCTTGCTGCGCACAGAGGTGGTATTAAACATGTACTTATTCCACTTGAAAATGAACGCGATTTGGTTGATATTCCACAAAAAGTAAAGAAAGATTTACAAATACATCCAGTAGAACATATTGATGAAGTATTAAAAATTGCTTTAAAGAAACCCAAAAGCAAGAAGAAAGTGGCGAGTCGAAAGCGTTAAAACCTAAAAAAGGCAGTTGCAGGAAGATCTATTTCGCTTAATCTGATTGGGGTAAATCGTATAAATTTTTATCTATTCAGGTATTATGCTCGAGCTAAATTCGCGTTTACATTAAGCCAAGCATCTAATTGCGATAAGTATTAAAAATAAATATTTACATATGAGCTAATTAGCGCTATATTTTCTCCCTTGCTAACCCTGACTAGTCCTATCTGTTTTAGCCATAGGATGTTTAGGAAGGGACTATGCGAATTGTAACGTCCTGAAAATTTTTTACACAAAGTGACAGGTGAATATATGAACAAAAGTGAATTTATTGATGCGGTAGCAAGCTCAGCTGAAATGACGAAAGCTGATACAGAAAAATGTGTGTGGTCTGTTTTAGCGACCATCACAGCAGAGTTAGTCAGAGGTGGACAAGTAGTATTGCCAGGCTTTGGTACATTTTCAGTGGTAGAAAGAGCTGCTCGTGAAGGACGTAATCCACAAACTGGTGCGACTATCAAAATTGCAGCAACAAAAGCAGCTAAGTTTAAAGTGGGCAAGGGCTTAAAAGATGCCTGTAAAGATTCATATGAAGGATCTAAAGAATAATAATTCCTAAACTTCGCAGTTGTTGTCGTGGGGTACTTACAGTAGATCCTGTAAAGGTTGAGTTTATACTTAGTGTTGTATAAGCCGCTTGTACTGTTGAAGCGTGTGCTGGATTTGATGGTTTACTCGTAGTAAATAAGCTTTTTTGTACGAAATCCAAGGGGCTTAGGCGAAGCAAGATAGGTTCAATCATGTGGGTAGGCCTTAACTGCTTTTTCTGGTTTAAGGGTACTTAGCTCAGTTGGAAGAGCATCGCCCTTACAAGGCGAGGGTCGCAGGTTCGAGCCCTGCAGTACCCACCATTCTAAATTTTATAGTTAAGTGGTAGTAGGCATTAACGGCAGGTCTAGAATAATACCAAGTGATCAGTTTTTTTAGTATTAGCTTTCCTTATGTTTTGAATCGTATGTGGTCTGTTTGATATGATGATAATTTGTTAAATCAAAGGGAGTGGTAGTTCAGTTGGTTAGAATACCGGCCTGTCACGCCGGGGG
>JAZGGN010000234.1:0-6244 GCA_036480475.1 Gammaproteobacteria bacterium | reverse complement strand
CGCTTTGATCTGATATTCTGTGCTATCGTCTTCTACCATCTGTTGTTGCCCATCTGCTTGTTCAACCCACTTTACTCGAGTGTAATTAAGCGCACTCACCTGATTGTCCTTGCTGGAAAATGATTTTGTCAGCACGGCCCATTCACGTTCACACCCTTCTGCTTGTGAAGAAGAGGTACGCAATTTCAGTGGCCAGTGTGGCCAGGTTAATAATTTGTTTTCCTGCAGTGGTGGTTGTGGCATGACTTCTAACTGGGTGATTTCAAGTGCGCCCTGCCGTGTGGCGGTACCGATACAGTCAGAGCCAGTATCACCGCCGCCAATGATGATGACATGCTTGTTTTTTGCCGTGATTATTTGATCTTCTGCTATCGGTTCATTGGCAATACGCTTATTTTGTTGCGTTAAAAATTGCATAGCAAAATGGATCCCTTGTGAGTCATTGCCGGGGATCGCTAAATCACGTGCCTGTTCGGCACCACCGGCCAACACGATCGCATTAAAATTTGCCAGTAATTCTTCGTGCGTTACATCACGACCAACCTGGGTATTAGGCACAAATTCAACACCTTCTGCCTGCATTTGTGCGATACGTCGGTCAATTAATGCTTTATTCATTTTAAAATCTGGGATCCCATAACGCAATAAACCACCAATTTCTGCATTTTTCTCATAGATGATGACGGTGTGGCCCATCCGTGCAAGTTGCTGGGCACAGGCAAGTCCTGCGGGTCCGGAGCCAACAATGGCAATCTGTTTACCACTGAGTTGCTTAGGTTTTTGCGGTTTGATCCAACCTTCTTGCCAGGCTTTATCAACAATGGCGCATTCAATGGTTTTTATGGTAACGGCTTCTGCATTTAGGTTAAGGGTACATGCCGCTTCACAGGGTGCAGGACAAATGCGACCCGTAAATTCTGGAAAATTATTGGTGGCGTGCAAATTGTCACTCGCTTCTTGCCACTGCGCGTTGTAAACCAAATCATTCCAGGCTGGGATAACATTATTGACGGGACAACCCTGGTGACAATAAGGGATCCCACAATCCATACATCGGGCAGCTTGTGTGCTCACGGTGCCGTCGCTCAGCGGTATACTGAATTCATCGTAATGTTGAGTGCGTTCAGCCACAGTTTGTTGCTGTGGATCTTGACGTTTTATTTCAATGAAGGCAGTGAGTTTATCCATATTATGTTCCTGATAGTACGGTATTCGCGTTAGTCTGGTCATGTGACTGTTGCAACACACGTTGATAATCTTTCGGCATGACTTTGATGAATTTCGGTAAGTATGTATGCCAGCGCTTAAGAATGTCAGCGGCACGTTGACTGTTCGTTGTATGTAAATGTTTTTCAATCAAGTGTCTTAAACGCAACGCATCGAAGTTTAAGAGATCTTGAAGGGCTTGCTGTTCATTCATGTGTTTGGGTAATGGGGGATCAGGATGGATACGTTCTATATTGACCATAGTGGTATTACAGTATTGCTCAAAATGTTCATGTTGATCGAGTACATAAGCGATCCCACCACTCATGCCAGCAGCAAAGTTACATCCAGTTTCACCTAAGACGACGACAATGCCACCAGTCATATATTCACATCCATGATCGCCGATCCCCTCAACCACAGCAGTAGCACCGGAGTTACGTACTGCAAAACGTTCACCGGCCACACCGCAGATAAAGCATTCACCACGAACAGCGCCATAAAGCAAAGTGTTGCCTGCCATGATGGTTTTTGATGGATCTAATTTGCTCGCCTCAGGTGGGTAAATCATAATGCGACCACCACTTAAGCCTTTGCCGACATAATCATTGGCATCACCAGCCAATTCAAGTGTCACACCGTGCGCCAGGAACGCGCCAAAGCTTTGTCCAGCAGTGCCTTGTAATTTAATCGTAATGGTATTTTCCGGTAATCCCTGATCGCCATATTGTTTAGCAATTTTTCCAGATAACATCGTACCAAAAGCACGATCTGTATTATTTATCGTGCGCTTAATGGTGATTGGTGAGGCTTTAGTTAAGGCGGCTTGTGCTTGCTTGATTAATTCAAGATCTGCTATTTCTTGTAAAGAATGATCTTGCTGTTCACAATGATGCCGTGCTGTTTTTGTGTCAGGGGCATGGAGAATGGGGGAGAGATCGAGTTTTTGTGCTTTCCAATGATCAATTGCAGTACGTATATTTAATTTATCCACGCGTCCGATCATTTCTTTTACTGTACGAAATCCTAAACCAGCCATTAATTCACGCAATTCCTGAGCGATAAATGAGAAATAATTAATTAAGTGTTCAGCTTCCCCCGTGAAACGTTCACGTAATGTTGAGTTTTGTGTGGCAATGCCGACTGGACAAGTGTTTAAATGGCATTTGCGCATCATTAAACAACCTTGTGTGATCAGTGCCGCTGTACCAAAACCAAATTCATCCGCACCGAGGAGGGCAGCAATGGCGACATCTCGTCCCGTGCGTAGACCACCATCGGTTTGCAGTACAATTCGTGTGCGTAGTTTATTGAGTAGTAGGGTTTGCTGTGTTTCTGCCAAACCAAGTTCCCAAGGTGAGCCTGCATGGTGTAAGGAAGTTATTGGGCTAGCCCCCGTGCCACCTTCAAATCCTGAAATGAGGATATGATCCGCACGTGCTTTGGCAACACCGGCAGCAATTGTGCCCACCCCAATTTCAGCCACAAGTTTTACACTGATGCGGGCATTGGGATTGACATTTTTTAAGTCATAAATTAATTGCGCCAGATCTTCAATGGAATAAATATCATGATGCGGTGGTGGCGAAATCAAACCCACGCCTGGGGTACTGTGGCGTACTTTAGCGATGATGTGATCGACTTTGTGACCTGGAAGTTGTCCCCCTTCACCTGGCTTTGCGCCTTGCGCTATTTTGATTTGGATCTCATCTGCGTTAATTAAGTATTCGGTCGTGACCCCAAATCTTCCAGAAGCAATTTGCTTAATGGCAGAGCGCTTACTGTCGCCATTAGGTTCAGGGGTATAGCGTTCTACTTCTTCACCGCCTTCGCCAGTATTGGATTTACCGCCGATCCGATTCATGGCAATCGCCAGGGTGTTATGTGATTCTGCTGAAATAGAACCAAATGACATGGCGCCGGTGACAAAACGTTTCATAATTTGAGTGATGGGTTCTACCTCGGCTAAAGGGATCGCCTGTGCAGCTTGTTTGAATTCAAATAAGCCGCGCAAAGTCATGAGTTCTCGATATTTACTATTGGTTAATTCAGAAAATTCACGATATTTGTCGTAATCTTCACGGCGTATCGCATGTTGCAGCAGTGTAATTGTTTCTGGTGTCCACATATGTTTTTCACCGTGCACAAGATAACTGAGGTCGCCACTTGCCGGTAAAGATTGTGTGTGACGACTATTAAAAGCATCGCGGTGGCGGTGCAGCGTTTCTTGTGTGACTTCAACCAGGCCGATCCCTTCAATGGCACTTCGAGTCCCCACGAAATATTTGTCAATAAAGCTTTGCGATAAACCAACGGCATCAAAGATTTGTGCACCACAATAAGATTGATAAGTGGAAATGCCCATCTTAGACATCACTTTCAACATGCCTGTATTAACCGCATTAATATATTGTTGGTGTAGGTTTTCTTCACTGATTTTTTGTGTTAATGGTGAACGTAATTCAGATAAGGTTTGTAGGGCGAGATAGGGATTAATTGTTTCGGCACCATAACCTGCTAAAAGACAGAAATCATGCACCTGTCGTGCTTCACCTGTTTCTATGACCAAGCCAACTTCGGTGCGTAAACCAATGTTGATTAAGTGATGGTGAGTTGCCGCGGTAGCAAGCAAGGCAGGGATCGCCAATTGTTCAGCATTGAGTCCGCGATCTGATAAAATCAAAATATTATAACCCGCGGCAACTTGCTTTTGTGCCTGTTGACAAATTTGTGTGAGCGCCTGTGCCATATCAACGGATCCGTCTTGCAGTGGGCAACAAATACTAATCGTCGCTGTGCGAAAGGGGAGATCCACTTTGTTGTGGATATGGCGGATCTTTTCTAAATCAATATTGCTTAAGATCGGACGTTTGGCGACTAATCGTATATGTTGTCCTGCTGAATTCAGATCAAATAAATTGGGTCGTGGTCCGATAAAGGTGGTAAGTGACATGACCAATTCTTCGCGGATCGGATCTATGGCTGGGTTAGTGACTTCAGCAAAACGCTGTTTGAAATAATCGTATAATAATTTAGAGCGTTGTGATAAAACCGCAATTGGAGTATCTCTACCCATTGAATCAATCGGATCCAGGCCGTTTAAAGCCATCGGTTCTAAGAAGAATTTGATGTCTTCTTGCGTATAACCAAAGGCGATTTGTTGTGGTAATAGATTGTCGTGTTGTGTTGGTTGACTTGCTGGCTCTGGTTCTGCTGGCAATTGTTCAAGTTTAATTTGTGTTTGCGCCAGCCATTGCGGATAAGGATGCGCTGAAATATAGGCAGATTTTAATTCATCATCATGAATAATGCGACCTTGTTCAAGATCAATCAAAAACATCTTGCCTGGCTGCAAACGCCATTGTTGGACAATTTTTTCCGGTGCAATGTTAAGCACACCGCTTTCTGAAGCCATAATAACAGTATCATCATCAGTGACGATGTAACGGCCAGGTCGTAATCCATTTCTGTCGAGTGTGGCGCCAATTTGACGACCGTCGGTAAAAGCAACGAATGCTGGACCATCCCAAGGTTCCATCAGTGCAGCATGATATTCGTAATAAGCACGACGTTGCGGATCCATCGTAGTTTTTTTATCCCAAGCTTCTGGGATCATTAACATCATGGCTTGGGTCAGAGAGTAACCTCCTGCCAACAATAATTCCAGCGCATTATCAAATGTTGCAGAATCTGAATTGCTATCGCCAATCAGTGGCCATAGCTTAGCTAAATCTTCACCAAGCAAATCAGAATGCATATTATGGCGTCGTGCCCGCATCCAGTTGATATTTCCCTGTAATGTATTGATTTCACCATTGTGGCATAAATAACGCAGTGGTTGTGCTAACTCCCAGGAAGGAAAGGTGTTTGTTGAAAAGCGCTGGTGTACTAATGCAAACGCTGATTTCATTTCAGTGTTTTGTAAATCAGCATAATAGCTGGCGAGCTTATTTGGCAAGATCATTCCTTTATAACAAAGGGTGCGTGCTGACATGGAAGGAATATAAAAACGGATTTTACTGGCATAAGGATGATCCCAAATGATGTGATGCGCTTGCTTGCGAATGACAAATAATTTACGTTCGAAGGTGTCTACATCCTGAATATTTTTACTGCGGCCAATAAATACCTGGCGGATTGTTGGCTCCATGTGCTTGACTGCTGCACCCAGGTGAGCATTGTCGGTTGGGACATCACGCCATCCGAGGATCTGCTGGCCTTCTTTAGTAATGGCTTGTACCACAGCTTGTTCACAAGATTTACGTATTGCTTCATCTTTCGGTAAGAACATCATGCCAATACCGTATTCACCAGCGGGTGGTAAAGTAATGCCCAGTGACATCGCTTCTATACGCATAAATTCATCTGGAATTTGTAGGAGTATGCCGGCACCATCTCCTGCTGAAGGATCGGCGCCAACTGCACCACGATGAACCAGATTGCTAAGAATCGCTAATCCTTGGTGAATGATATGGTGACTTTTAGTGTTTTTGATGTTGGCAATAAAACCGACGCCACAGCTATCATGTTCATTTTTTGGATCATACAGTCCTTGCTTTGTCGGGAAACTAAAATTATCCATATTGCGTTACAACTCCTTATTTTGCGCAACATCTTGTTACTTTATATATATCACAGTTGGATTTTAGGCTTTTCCCAGGTCAAGTTAGCCGGGACAGACGTATTTTACTGCGTGAAAAGTTAAGAATACTAGGCGGTATTTTACTTCGATTTTTCGTATCTTATTTTACACTTATTCTTAGATCAAACCCAGGAAATAAAGAAAGCTATTACTCGATGATCGACATTTTTAGACTGGCTAAAAACCACAGGCCAAAATTGCTATTTTTTGTTCAAAGATGCGCTCAAGATAGGCTCCCCAAATGCCTTCTTTGATGGGTAACAGGCATATAAGGAACGGTCACGAAATAACTTCCGTGTTTAGCGCTCAGATTTATGCCAGATTGAATCGTTCCGATTGAGAAAAACCGCAGAACTACCCGAGGTAATGCGAGGATTTTTCGACTGAGCAACGATT
>JAZGGN010000233.1:0-4600 GCA_036480475.1 Gammaproteobacteria bacterium | reverse complement strand
GTTTCGTATTGACGATGTTGTAATTCAGCACTGATTTCTAATAAATAATAATGTTGTGGTAGGGCATTGCTTTTTTCTAAAGCGATCAACAACTCGGCAGCCATGCGGCCGGAACCCGGGCCGATTTCTAAAAGTTCACCGTCAGGTATGTCAGCCAGTATTTGCTGACATTGTTTCGCCAGACATTGTGCGAATAGCGGGGAAACTTCTGGTGCCGTGATAAAGTCACCAGAGGCGCCAAATTTTTCTGAAGTGGAACAATAGTAACCTAAGTCCGGTGTATATAAGGCGTGTTGCATAAATTGTGCAAAAGGGATCCCACCACCAGCCGCTGCGATGGTGGTATGGATCTGACGCTGTAGTTTTTCACTGCGAGCTTGGTCATTTGCGCAAGGTGATTGCATATTTAGGTTTTAGATTTACTGTATTTTGGTAAAAATCGGCCGCTGCTACTGTAATAAAGCTGATAAGGTTGTCCCTGGCTGGCAAGCAAATATTTTTCTTCATCGCTTGCTTTGATAGCACAGCAAATAAAATGGAGAATAATAAATCCCAATGAAAATAAAGTGGGGATTAACATGCCCATCGCAATCAAAATGATCATTTGTAGGGTATAGATTGGATGGCGCACGTAGCGATAAGGGCCGGTCGTGACTAAAGTTAACTTCTCTGCAGTGTTGATGCCAATGCGCCAGGAATCCTGCATGGTGCGATAGCACCAGAGTGTCCCCGCATACCCTAAGATCACCAACAAGCTGCTGAAAATAAAATTGCTGAGTGGCGGCATGAAATTAACTGGTGTAAATAATAATTGTGCTTGCAGCAAGGGTAAGAATAAGGCTTGTCCCATCCAAGCTAAAATAACAAATAGCCAGCTCAGCCATAAGCCCCATTCTTTTGTTGAACGCGGTTTTAGATTGGGTGAATGTCCAATTTGCTTTTTAACCCGTTTGGCATTGATGTAAACGCCTCCCCAATAGAGGAGTGCGGTTGCAAATACCAGGGTTTGTCGTAGTGGTAGGTATTGTTCAGTCATAGTTACTAAAGTTCCTCTTGTGCCGTTATTAGGCGCTGGGCTTCTAACACCCAATGTTTTTTAATACTATACCAGACATCTGCTGCCCACAGAATGTTTGCTGGCAGAGATTTATCTGCCTTAAATGCCTCGAAAGCTTGTCCTGAAGGGCGGTAATTGTTGACCCATGCTTGTGCCTCAGGGTTTTGCGCTAAGGAAATCGTATCTGGTATTTCACCATGACTATAATAGGTCGGTAATTTAATATTGCGTACTTTTGCTGATCCCTTTGATTTATAGCGATTGCCACGGCCATAACCGAGCCAGTCTCCCCCCAGTGGATCCATGCCTTTGTAGAAGCCAGTGAAATCATCGACGGAATCAGGAATAGAACGTAAGCGACCATTCATCATCCATTGGTTGGGTAATAGACGGGCTAAGCCGCCTGAGCTAAGTGCACTGACATAGGAGAGGCTGACGCTATTGACCGGGACGGCTTGACCGCTGTAAGGATTGATAATTGTATATCGATCTTCACGGCTTTCAGTGATTGGGTTATAGGGTCGTATTCTAGTATTGTCACTGTCTAACTTTTGTAAGACTTTAACAGCTTGAGTCCCGCCTTGACTGTGCCCAATGATCATGGGTCGCATCGCTTCTTTTTCATAATACCAAGCCATTAAACCGGCGAGATTATAACTATTTTCATAACAACTGATCGAATAGTATCCGCCTTCAGGGCCACGAATTTTTTCTTCAGGGTAACCCATTGCAATTAAAAATTCTGAAAATGATTTCATTGATAAGTGTACGGGGTAAATACCACCGTGTAGATTAATAACGCGTGGTGCAGGGGTCTGTGATAAGGTTTCTTGTATATCGGTGGTACTGACATTCTCGGCATCAAGGTTTAAAATTTTTGTTTTGATCTGAGGATCGATGGTGATGGACTCAAGGACAGAAGTGCCGTGAATTGACTGTTCATAACTGGGTTGTCGGTATTGATAGTCTTCATAGGTATAACGCTGGTTAGCACAAGCGCTTACCATCAGGAGCGCAACCAGAATGAGTGTCCGTTTCTTAAACATGATTAATTTCTTTGGTGTGACGGCTAAAATTATGAATGATATCCGTCATCATTTCATCTGAGAATACGGTTTTTCTGAAAGTAATGCTGATGTTAACGGTATCATTGACTGTGGTAATAGAAAAAACCAGTGGGATCATCGGTCCAGTAGAAACTGCACGGATATAATCGAGATAGCTATCATCCATTTTCCATAGTGTATTTAAGTTCATATTAGTGATCCCACCCCAGAGCGGATAATATTTGGGATACAATTTATTGAGTCGCTTGGAAAAAAATAAGTAAATGAGGGGTAAAGTAGCCTTCATTTCCGTCAGTGTGCTCATATAGAGTTTGCGTTTTTTTATTTTTTCTGTTTTTGCACTAATATGCTGACATAATTGTTGTAAACTTAAATTCTCTTTTAAGGTATAAGTAGTATTAAAACCACTTAAGAATAAAGCCAAGTCTTCAAGTTTGTTATGTGATACATCTTTTCTAATATTGACAATAGAACCGATAGCGATTTTATAGCGCTTGTGAGTGAGTTGTTTGTGCGCATGCGGGATGACTGCTTTCATGAGTATCGTTAAAAAAATATCATTTAAGGTGACCTGCCATTTTTTAGCCATTGCTTTTAATGCGGATAGTTCTTCAGATCCAATTTTTAAGAATGAATAACCAATTTGATGGTCATTGTGATCTTTGTAGCTTGGCCGGATCCAACGACGGATATCCAATATGCGTAGCGGTGTATGGACTAAAATCAGTGGTAATAATTTTAGTCGGGTCAACAAGCGCGGTACTTTAATTTCAGGAGACAAATTCAGCGTTTTTTGAAATTCGTAAGGGGCGGGTAATGCATAAGCCTGTACGATTTGTTTGAGGATATGGATAATATTATCAGCAGCGCAGGTTGCATGAAAGTAGACTAAACCGAGATGAAAGGCTTTATTTTCTTCGATGATGAAAAAACGAAAGGGCATGAATTCCTCGTCTTGATCAAAAGGCGTATTTAACTGCTTTTGGATTTCTTGATGTAGGGTGGTTGTTTCATCTGTATTATTTTTAAGCACTTTGATTTCAATATTGGGATGTGCCTTGTGATATAACTGTTTTTTGTTTTGACTCAGGCTTAGTGCGCCAAGATTGTTGACTTGAAAATAACCACTTGTAATTTTTTTGAGCTTATCGATATCAAATATGTTGGGAACTTTCACAATATGCACAGCATTGTAGGCATGGATGTGATCCCATAACAGCATGACGCGTTGAAAAATATTTAGTTTAGTCCGCATATTAAGATCTGGTTTTCTATACCCGTTACCTTTCAAAGTGGGAACTTAAGTAAAGTTTTGTAATAACCCTGAAATCTACCCCCAATCTGGGTGTCAAAAGTCCTACTTTGTAAAGGTAACGGGTATGGGTTGAATTCTATCATGAGAACCGTGCTAGCAACAGAAGTGTTTTTTATATACAATATATGTGATAATAGAATCATATGCCTTATAAAGTTCCGATTTTTCTGGGTATATAGCACTTCCCAATAGGTTGAATTTTGAGTAAAATAGCCGCACATAGAGATTAACTGAGGATAAGAATATGGTTGTAATTCGTTTAGCACGGGGTGGCGCAAAAAAGCGTCC
Organism: Gammaproteobacteria bacterium; assembly: GCA_036480475.1. Classification (GTDB taxonomy): domain Bacteria; phylum Pseudomonadota; class Gammaproteobacteria; order JAZGGN01; family JAZGGN01; genus JAZGGN01. Next base: position 873 of record JAZGGN010000233.1, on the reverse strand, counting down.
TTTTTATCACCTCGTAGTGACTGATAAGCACAGTCGTCGAGATAGTGGTTATATTGAGCGGGTTGGGTATTTTAACCCAAGTGCGCGTGGTGCTGAAATTCCTTTGTCCATAAAGATGGAACGTGTTACGCATTGGCAATCAATGGGGGCACAGCCTTCACATCGGGTGGCGCTATTGCTGAGTAAATATGAAACTGAAGGTGAGAAACCTGCAGCTGAGCAAGTGAAGCCAATTAAGAAGAAAGCTGGGGCTAAGGCGAAAGCCGCTGAGGCTGAAGCCAAAGGTGCTGAAGCCAAAGGTGCTGAAGCCAAAGGTGCTAAAGCTAAAGATAAAGATGTTGAAGCCAAAGGTACTGAAACCAAGGGTGCTAAAGCTAAAGCTAAAGATGCTGAAGCTAAAGCAGCAGTGACTCAGGAAGAAGCAAAAGCAGCAAAGCCAGCTAAAGAGGCCGCAGCTGCAGATGAAAACAAGGCACAAGCTGAGTCTGCCCAGGAACCGCAGGCTAAAACAGAAGAAAACAAAGAAAAGGATAGTGAATAGTCAGGCACAAGAAGATGGCGTAGTGACCGTAGGGCGCATTGGTGCACCTCATGGGGTCAAAGGGGAATTGAGGGTTCATTCATTTACTGAACCTAAGGAAAATATCATTAATTATTTGCCGTGGCTTGTGAATATTAATGAGCAATGGCAGCAAATCGAAGTATTGTCTTCTTACTATAATGGCAAACACATCGTTGCTCGGATTGCGGGTTATCATGACCGTGATTTAGCCGGACGTTTGTGCCACAGTGATATTGGGATTTATCATACGCAATTGCCCGATTTGGATCCAAAGCATTATTATTGGGCGGATCTATTGGGCTTGCAAGTGA
>JAZGGN010000232.1:0-8364 GCA_036480475.1 Gammaproteobacteria bacterium | reverse complement strand
CACCCACGGGATGTACCGGCCGACGGCGGCGGCGAGCTCCCGGTTGCCCCGGATGTAGTCGAAAAGGTAGTCGTACGAGTGGATCAGGCCGATCAGTATCGTCGTTGGTTTGGGCAAGACGGGTGTGTCTTGTGTAAGATTTTTAGTGGATAAAGGTTTTCATGTGGCAGCGGTTGATAGCCGGGCACATCCCCCAGGTTTAAGTGAATTTCAACAGACATTTCCTCAAGTTAATATAAGCTTGGGTAATTTTGATATTGACTTCTTGTCGCAGGCTGATTACTTGGTGGTTAGTCCAGGACTATCGTTGCGAGAACCAGCCATTGCGGCATGTATTCAACGTGATATCAAAATTATCGGAGATATTGAATTATTCGCCCAGTATGTACAAGTTCCAGTGGTTGCGGTCACCGGAACGAATGGTAAAAGTACGGTCATTGCTTTATTGGGTGAGATGGTGCGTCAGGCAAAGCTTGCGGTGTGTGTCGGAGGTAATATTGGGACACCGGTATTAGATTTATTAGCGGTATCTGCACCGGCTTGGTATGTATTAGAATTATCCAGTTTCCAATTGGATACAACCCACTCATTAAAATTAAAAGCAGCAACGATCCTTAATATCAGTGATGATCACTTGGATCGCCACTTGACTTTACAAGCTTATCACCAGGCGAAACAGCGAATTTTTCTGCATGCGGAGCAGGCGATTGTGAATCACGATGATAAGGCAACATTTCCGCCAAATGATTTACCAATGCGTAGCTTCACTTTAGCTGTGCCGCAAGCGGGTGAATTTGGGATCCGTAATCAAAATGGACAGACTTACTTAAGTTGTGGGCATGAGCTATTATTGCTGGTCAGCGAGATGAAATTAAAAGGCCAGCATAACTGGGCGAATGCGTTAGCGGCTTTGGCGATGGGCCAAGCAATGGCGCTACCCATGCCAGCCATGTTGATGGCTTTACAAAATTTTCCGGGCTTAGATCATCGTTGCCAATGGCTCAGAGAAGTCGATAAAGTCAATTGGATTAATGATTCCAAAGCAACCAATGTTGGCGCTTGTGTTGCAGCACTGTATGGTTTAAGTAAAAATTTAACGGGCAAAATTATTTTAATTGCAGGCGGTCAAAGTAAGGGGGCAGATCTCAGCGGTTTAAAAAATGCAGTCTCTGAGGTCGTGCGTCATTTGATTGTTTTTGGTGAAGACGCCTCATTATTAATCGATGCTTTACAAGCCTACACCTCAATGAGCCGTGCGAGTGATCTACAACAGGCTGTTGCCTTAGCAAAACAAAATGCCCAACCAGGGGATATCGTATTGTTTGCTCCAGCGTGCGCGAGTTTTGATATGTTTAAAAATTTCGAACATCGTGGCGAAATGTTTTCTCAATGGGTTGCAAAGCTTTAGGTTAAAGTATTATGCCAAATCAATTATCACCGCAGCATATTGACATACATGGTCGGTCTGCGATTAAGTCTATGGCAGTCTACGATAGACTGTTATTATTTTCTGCCATTGCTTTATTAGCGATTGGTTTATTGATGGTGGCCTCCAGTTCTATGGTGATTGCTGAGAAATATTATCAACAAGCTTTTTACTTTTTTATACGACAATTATTTTATTTAGGCTTAGGCCTTGCTTTTGCATTGATGACGTTGCGGATCGAAGTAGAAAAATGGCAAAAGGCCAGTGTTATTTTGCTGTTTATTACTATCATATTACTCGTGCTGGTATTAATTCCAGGGATCGGTCGCTCTGTTAATGGCAGTATGCGTTGGATCAAGTTTGCGGGTGTTGGCTTCCAGGTTTCTGAGTTAGCTAAATTATTTATGGTTGTTTACTTTGCCGGTTATTTGCTACGTCATCATCAGCAAGTGTGTCATAAATTGATCGGTTTTCTTAAGCCAATATTGGTATTGCTGATCGTTGCTGCTTTACTGCTGAAAGAGCCTGATTTTGGTGCGATGGTCGTCATAGTGATGACAGCACTGGGCATGATGTTTCTTGCTGGTGTGCGGATCTGGCAATTTTTGCTGTTGCTGTTTTTTTCTGGTGCAGGGATTGCCTTCTTAGCTATTTCTTCTCCTTATCGTATGGCGCGCATGACTGCTTTTTTAGATCCATGGGCTGATCAGTTTAATACGGGCTATCAACTCACGCAATCTCTGATTGCTTTTGGTCGTGGCGGTTGGTTTGGCGAGGGGATCGGTTCAGGCATACAAAAATTATTTTACTTGCCTGAAGCGCACACTGATTTTTTGTTTGCCGTGCTGGCAGAAGAGCTAGGATTTTTAGGGGTGCTTATTGTCATTGGATTGTTTACGCTATTGGTTAGTCGGGCATTTGTGATTGGCCGTCGAGCTATGATTCATGATCAACCGTTTGCTGGTTATCTGGCCTACGGTATAGGTTTGTGGTTAGGTTTACAGGCGTTATTTAATATGGGTGTTAATGTTGGTTTACTACCGACAAAGGGTTTAACATTGCCTTTAATGAGTTATGGTGGTAATAGTTTACTTGTTATGTGTGTTGTCATTGCTCTATTATTGCGTATCGACCACGAGACTCGTTGTCACATTTTGGGATTTTCTCCCAACCCATCTAAGAGAGGCTATTCATGAAAAAATTATACGATAAGAATGAACCCATCATGCACGAGCGTATAGAACGTGTTCATTTCATTGGTATTGGTGGTGTTGGCATGTGTGGACTTGCTGAAATATTATTAAACCAAGGCTATCAAGTGTCAGGATCTGATCGTGCAGATTCAGCAGCAATAAAGCGCTTACGTGAATTAGGCGCGAGTGTCAGTGTGGGGCATTCAGCAGAGCATATCCATGTTGCTGATGTGGTGGTGAAATCGAGCGCGGTTGCCGATGATAATGTTGAGTTGCAAACTGCACTTGCAAAAAATATTCCAGTCATATTGCGTGGTGAAATGTTAGCAGAATTGGTGCGCCAGCACTATACGATTGCGATTGCAGGGACGCATGGAAAAACGACGACGACGAGTTTAACCACCAGTGTATTGATTGAAGCGGGCATGGATCCCATGTTTGTGATTGGCGGAAAATTAAATAGCGCGGGGGTCAACGCGCGATTGGGGTCAAGTCATTATGCGGTTGTGGAAGCGGATGAAAGCGATGCATCTTTTCTTTATCTGCAACCAACGATCGCTGTCATTGGAAATATTGAAGCCGATCATCTGGAGACTTATGGCAACGATTTTTCTCAGCTTGAAGCGGCGTTTATAAAATTTTCTAAGCAGCTACCCTTTTATGGTTTAGGTGTGGTTTGTATCGATGATCCGATTGTTAAAAAATTACTACCGGATATTAAGCGCTCCGTATTAACTTATGGTTTTTCTGAAGGTGCTGATATTCAAGCATTGAATTTAGAGGAAGATGGGTTATACAGTATTTTTACAGTTAAACGATCTGCCAACCGTACAGAATTAAAAGTAAAATTAAATATGCCAGGTCGACATAATGTATTGAATGCTTTGGCCGCTATTGTGGTGGCGACTGAACTTGATGTTGCGGATGACGCTATTTGCAATGCTTTAGAAAATTTTTCGGGGGTGGGACGACGTTTACAAATTCATGGCGAATTAGATTTTAATCATAAAAAAATATTATTGGTCGACGATTATGGTCATCATCCAACAGCGGTGAGCGCAACGATTAAAGCAGCCAAGCAAGCATGGCCGGATCGACGCGTATTATTTGCTTTCCAGCCCCATCGTTACAGCCGTGTGCAAGCATTATTCGATGAATTTGCGCAAGCTTTATCCGCATCTGATGCCTTACTCGTGTTAGATATTTATTCTGCTGGCGAAGCCGTTATTCCAGGGGTAGATAGCCAGGCCTTATGTCAACGCATTGTTGAATGTCAGGGTGTGAAACCCATTTACGTCGGCGCAGAAGAAAATTTACCAGCCGCGTTGGCTGATGTTGCACAAGAAAATGATGTGCTATTAATGCAAGGCGCTGGAAGTATCGGTAAACTGGCGTTAGAGATGGCGGAGCGGTATAAAATTTTAAAAATCTGAGAGGAACTTACCCTGAATAACTTGATTTGTAAAAATCGACATCTAAGATATGGTTAAAAACTTCTTGTGAAACTCTATTTTTTTGTATGTCAGTTATACACTGTGGTGTTACCATAGTGGCACCACAAGATAACTCATGGCAACGAAGAGATTTCTCCCAATTTTTTGCTTTTTTAAGTTCTCTACAAGCCATTTCTTTAACGTTTTTTTCGGTAGTATCTTCGGGATGAGACTCAATAAAATTATTGTCTATGAAAAAAACCCCTTCGAGATTATCCCATGCAAGGTCAGCGCCTTCAAGGTTAGATCCGCCTAGATTAGCACCACTAAGATCAGCATGTATTAGATCAGAGTTATTGAATTTAGCTCTGGTAAGATTAGTGCCACTGAGATTAGCATAATGAAGCTCAGCGTATTGAAGCTTGGTATCTTTGAGATTAGATCCTTCGAGATTTATATTTTTTAGATCAGAATATCTAAGATCGGCCTTCTCAAGTTTGGCTCCTTTAAGATTAGCCTCAACAAGCTTAACTCTCCGAAGATCAGCGAACGTAAGATCAGCGCCAATAAGATCAGCGCCACTTAAATTAACACATTTCCATTTTTCATTGCGCCATTCGTCTTCTGAGCAACCTAATTTATGCTTAAAATTTACAATTGTGGTGGCAATTTTTCTTACGGTTTTTTCACTCAATGGCTTCTTATTTTCTGATGTTAGAGTATAAATACCTTCAAATGGCATGTACCATCGTGGTTCATGTGGTAATTTATATTTTTGTAGAGTTACTAATTCAGGAAAAGATTGGGAAATTGCGTCAGTAGTTAACATCGCTGATAATAATACCCTCCTATGTTCAAATCTGTCCAAGCGACTTTCATAGAATTGCGTAGCAATTCCATAGCTTATAAATGAAAGGCTTACCAACCAAATAACAAGAGTGGGATAACCTTTCCTGGGAGTTTTATGTGGACATGCTTTCCCAAAGATATAAGCAAGCCCAATTTGCTCGTATACAAAACATGAAAGGCATTTTATTTGTTGTCTCATGAAAATATTCCCTTATTTTTTTACGATCTGTTTTAATATGTGAACCTTTTTAATTAAATGTTTTTCTCTATATTTATATCTGTATTGCCTGGCCAATCCAGGTAATAACGAAAAGAAGAGATCCCCCCTAGGACTGTAAACTTGGAGTAGTCAGGAAGAGTGCTTATTCATTGTCCCGTGGTTAGGTAATCACAAAATCCCGTCATTACCCGGCTTGACCGGGTAATCCAGGACCGATGAAATAAAAGGCTCTGATTATTATGCTTGGTATTATGAAATAGATGGCAAAAACTAAAAACACCAACGCTCATGAATATACCGCGCCTGGATTACCCAGTCAAGCCGGGTAATGACGAGGTGGGAGTATAGGGGGGAGTAGTTACAGTTTTTTATGTTGCCTCTGAACCAAGCTTAGAAATCTCAACATTGTCAATGAGGCGCACAGTGCCTAAATGAACTGCCCCATAGCGACGGGCACCCACTTCTTCAATATAATCCACTTTGAATCCTTGCGCGGTTAATTCTCGGCGAATTTCTTCAATCCCTTTATCGGATTGTAATAACTGAGGGAAAAGATGTGCCTGTTTAAGCTGTTGCACGGATAAACGCTGGTTACGTGAACTCAAAGCTAAACCTTGTGGGGTTCGCATGGTTGGGCAAGCTACAACTTTAGTATCGATAAAAAAAGCGTCGACCATTCCTTGGAGCAGACTTAATTGCTGTGTATCTTTTTCACCAAAATAAACATGGTTGGGTTTAACCAAGTGTAGAAATTTCAAAACAATAGTGAGGACAGCATCGAAATGTCCTGGGCGATGTTTGCCTTCCATTTGTTGGCTTAACGTTGTTTCCGTCACTTTATAGCGATAATTATCGGGATAAAGTGATTGTGCATCTTCCGGGACTAATAAAAAATCAATGCCGAGTTTCTCAGTGGTCGCAATGTCTTCTTTTAATGTGCGTGGGTAATGTGCATAATCATCAGGTTCATTAAATTGAAAACGGTTTACAAATATATAAACAACCGTTAAGTCATTATCCTGTAATGACCGTTTAATTAAGCTTTCATGGCCCACATGTAAGTTCCCCATGGTGGGGACTAAACCAATTTTTTGATTGTTAAATAAATCTTGTTGACGGAAACTGCGCCATTTATCAATATCGTTAAAAATCTGCATCAGGCAGCATTTTCATAGGTGTGTTGTTGTTTAGGAAATACTTTTTGTTTGACTTCTTGATGATATTGGTTGAGTGCTTCTTTAATCAGTGCCGCGCCTTCTAAATATTTTTTAACAAAGGTGGGTTCAATATCTGTCGTCATGCCAAGTAAGTCTTGTAGCACTAAAATTTGGCCATCCGTATGCGCCCCTGCACCAATGCCAATGGTAGGAATGGGAAGGGCTGCGGTGATGTGTTCAGCAAGAGCGCCTGGGATCATTTCTAATACGACGGCAAAACAACCGCACTCCGCTAAAGTTAAAGCGTGAGCCTGCAACTGTTTTGCTGCGGTTTCTTCTTTCCCTTGAACACGAAAACCACCAAGTTGATGCACAGACTGTGGTGTTAAACCAAGATGTCCCATGACAGGAATACCAGATTTAACACAGTGTCGGATTATTTCTTCATTGCCGTCTGCCCCCTCAAGCTTAATGGCTTGTGCGCCAGCTTGTAGTAATTGCTCAACGGCTTCCATGGCTTGGATTAACCCTTTGCGATAGGATAAAAAAGGCAAGTCGGCAATAATAAATTTACTCGGAGCACCTTTAGCCACCGCGCGGGTATGCGTGGCCATCAGTTCGACCGTTGCAGGGATTGTGGTGCGTTGCCCATGCATGACCATCGCGGCAGAATCACCCACTAAAACACAATCAATATCGCTTTGTGCAATAATTCTAGCTGACCAATAGTCATAGCAGGTCACAAGCGTAATTTTTTCCCCAGTTTGTTTCATACGTTGGAAGTGTTTAATATTCATAGCTTTTTCCTCTGATGCAGGTTTTTAAGTGACAGGAAACTGTGTATGAATAATGAAATTCTGGGAAGCAAGCAAAGCAGCACGGTAGAACGTACTGAGACGAAAGCAGTTTTCACAGGTACCTGTCGCATGGATCAAGTCCGTTAATAGACTTCTTTCCTAACCATCGTCTTTTGCTCGAAAGCGGCGTTATATCACTCGCTGCGCCGCTCATTTATGCACATATAAACTGCGCTGCTCGCTCGCAACATGCCTTGCCTTCAAGCAAAATACTCGGTTAGGAAAGAAGTCTAGTGTGTATGCTAGATTACTTTAACTACTATTGCAATAAATTTTTCACCAGGGTGCTTAAGATCGCCATGCGCATAGCAACGCCATTGCTAATTTGTTGGCGAATAACAGATTGTGGACCGTCACAAATTTCAGTATCAATTTCGATGCCGCGGTTGACCGGTCCTGGATGCATGACGATCGCATCGGGCTTAGCATGGGCAAGTTTGCTTTGGGTTAAGCCATAGTGTTGATAGTACTCTTTTAAATCAGGCAGTGCTTCGGTTTGGAAGCGTTCCTGTTGAATGCGCAATACAATCACCACATCTGCATCTTGTAGACCTTGAACCAAGCTAGTTTCTGTTGTAATGAGTGGGTCATTTAGATCTGTCAGCAGTAAGGTTTCTGGTCCAATTAAACGGATCTCTTTTACCCCTAAGCGTCGTAGCGCAGTGATTTGAGAATTAGCAACGCGCGAATGCTTAATATCACCAATAATTGCGACCGTTAAATTGCTGAAGTCCTGTTTGTGTTGCTGAATTGTTAGCATATCTAATAAGGCTTGCGAAGGATGAGCGCGAGTGCCATCGCCCGCGTTGATGATGGCAATGCCCTTGGGGACTTGTTTGGAAACTGTGGTTACAGTGCTATTTTTAGGGTGGCGTAAAGCAAATAATTGACAATCCATCGCTTGTAGGCTCAAAATTGTATCCAATAGATCTTCATTTTTGCGCATCGATGATTGCTGATTATCTAAATTAATTACTTCACCTCCTAAGCGTCTTGCAGCGAGCTCAAAACTGACGCGGGTGCGGGTACTGGGTTCTAAAAATAAATTGACTAAGGTTTTACCCGCGAGGATACCTCGCTGCTGCTGTTGTTTTTGATCCGTGTGGATTATCGTATTTGCTTTATCAATCAGCTGCAATAATGTATCGCGACTAAAATCTTCAATTTGAAGAAAGTGCTGCATCGTATTCATTGCTGTGTCGTTAGCCATTGTTGTAATATCACTGCGG
>JAZGGN010000231.1:0-5454 GCA_036480475.1 Gammaproteobacteria bacterium | reverse complement strand
TTTCAACCTGTTGGTAATAGTCTAAACCAGCGCGCCGCAAATATTTATCGCTTAAGTTAAATCCCATTGGACGAATAAGATGTAATTTAGCCCCCGTATTGGCGCATAGGCGAATGATATTGCCGGTATTCTGAGGAATTTCAGGTTGGTATAGGGCAATGTTTAGCATTTATTATTCATCAACATAAATGAATGGACCAATGTCTGCGATTTGTTCTTCATCTTCTGGGATCTGATCTTCTGCTAAGTCATCAACATAAAAATTTTCTTCTTCACGCACACGCTGTCTAATAAGAAAGTCTCGCCTTTGTAAATAAGCATTTTTTTGCAGGACATAGGGATCAATTTCTATATCTTTCAGTAATTCTTCATTTTCAACATATTGGGCGATGTAAACAAAAAACTCGGCCGCTAAAATTCCATAACGCAATTCTGGTGGCTCAATATAAGGGTAAGGCGTAAATAATTGATAATCGAATAATATCCCAAAAGAGTCTCGGATCGTACTTGGGCCAAGTAGTGGTACGACAATATAAGGTGAATTGCGGTCACCCCATTTGGCCAAAGTAATGCCTAAGTCTTGGTAAGTCCGCTCTAACCCCATATGTTGGGCGACGTCAAAAAGTCCACCAATACCAAACGTTGTATTGACGATGAAGCGCCACACATCTTTCATTGCTAAGTTGATATCTCCTTGTAACAAATCGTTAGCAATGGTTGGCAATTGGTAAACATTGATAAACACATTGTAAATCCCTTTGCGGATCGGCCACGGGATGGCACTGTTATAAACTTTAGCTGCGGGTCTTAAAACGCTTTTATGAACCGCTGTATTGAACGCGTAAGCTTTGCGGTTATAAGATTCAAAAGGATCACGTGGGTCATTATTTGTGATTGCACAGGCCGAAAGCAAAAAAAACAGTACAGTGATACAGCCCCTGTAGAAAATACTTTTTATGGTTCGCGTTGTTTTTTGGTTAATCATGCTTCGTGGTCAGGATTAAAGAGGGTTGCAAAGTAACGCTAAGGAACGGACACGCAATAGCTTCCCGTTCTTATCTTCACCTTCATATCACCTTGAATCGTTACTCACTTGAAAAATCCTCGAATTACCCCAAGTAGTCCTGCGGTTTTTCTCAATCGTAACAATTCAATCTGACATATCCCAGAGTACCGGGACAGGAATCTGAAAGCAAAAACGGGAAGCTATTGCGTGTCCGTTCCTAACTCTTAGCTGAAACTTCCTTGGTAGCTAGAATTAATGCATCAATTAAACCTAACTCTTTATCTGAGTGCCCGGCATCACGGATAGTAAAAAGTTCAGCTGCTGGCCAAGCACAATGTAATTCCCAAGCAGCTTCTAGTGGACAAACCATATCATAACGACTATGGACAATATAGCCAGGAATATCTTTTATTTTATCGCGATTATTGATGATTTGATCTTCCTCTAAAAAATATTGATGCTGTAAATAATGACTTTCTATTAATGCTAAATTGAGCGCAAAGCGCGGATCAGAATAGTCATCAATGATTCGTGTGTTGAGGCGCAAAGTTGCGCAACGCGCTTTCCAACGTGACCATGATTTTGCGGCCCACATTCTTGCTAAATCATCATTGCCATGTAAACGTTGATGGTAAGCATTAATCACATCGGTGTGTTCTTGCGTCGTTAGATGCGAAGTAAAGTCTTGCCAGTAATCTGGAAAAATTAAATTTGCACCTTGATGATATTGCCATTGTATATCTTGGGTTCTCCCTAACAAAACACTGTATAAAACGAGATGATTTATGTATTGTGGAAATGCTTGCGCGTAGGCTAAGCTAAGCAAAGCCCCCCAGCCACCGCCAAATAATGCCCAGGTGTTAATATTTAAATAATTTCTAATGGCTTCTAAATCAGTAATTAAATTCTGCGTTGTATTATTTCCCAATTCACTATGCGGGGTTGAGCGCCCAGTTCCGCGCTGATCATAAAGTATGATACGGAAAACTTCAGGATCAAAAAAACGACGGTGATAAGAGCGACAGCCAGCACCTGGACCATCGTGTACGACAATAATAGGGAAACCATGGGGTGATCCACATTCTTCAATGTAAATTTTATGTGTATTATCAACGGCAAGTTGATGTTCAGTGTATGCTTTAATTGCGGGATATAAAGGATTCATTATTATTTTAGGGGGATCAAGTGGGTATAGATGATTCTCGCCTTAAATCCTATGGTTAAAGTTGTCGTGAGGTGCTTAACACATAAGCTCTGAATATTAATATTCAATTCATTAGTGATCTAAGCAATTCCGGGTGCCGAATTTAAGATCACCACTATACTAGAGAGCGTTGTATTTGTATAGATATTTACCTGCCTCATATTTCTTGAGGATGAACTAAACTATAAGGTATAGGGAGAAGAGGGCTAAGCTCAGGTTAAAATATGAAAAAATTGATTCTAAATCCCACAGACACATCACAATGGCATGCCTTGGTTAATGAAGCACAAATGGTACGTTCTTGCACTCTCGCAGAAGATTTAGAGTCTTACCTCGTTTTTTTATTAATGCGTTTTATGGAACAACCTAAAATTGCTTCCAGCGTGTTGGCAGTTGACTTTATCGATGGTATCAGTGCTGTCGGCAAAGCACGTTATGACAAATTGCGTGACCTAGGCGATAAAAGCCTATTATTTTCTGGATTATTTCCTGATTTGGCGAAGAAAAAAAGGGTTAATGTTAATTATTTTGTAGAAATCGGCCAATCTGCTTACAGCACCTTGTCTTTTAATAGTGAGCAAAACATGGCAGAATTATTTTCCGCACTTTGTAATGATTTTTTGACATTGCGTAGTGTTTTGCAAGCTATGCGCGAACTGTCTATCAGGAAAGCCATGGATCTACCGGAAAGTATGTTAGGTTTGTGGCAAACCATGCCCAGTGAAGAATTTTTAGAAGTTTTACGTCAGTATACGGACGCTTTGATCATTCCGCCTGGATCGGGGCATGATGATAAGGAACATTGATCGTAACTACTCATTCCCTGTATAAGATGAGACACAAATGCGTCATTACCCGGCGTGACCGGGTAATGACGGCTTTCATTATTCATGCCAGCGCGATAAGATGAAGCTGTTTCAGAGATCAACTTCGATGATTGGCAAAACTGATGTTCACCAAAGCATTTATCATTATTATCATGCTGGTTATTCTCTACTGTCTTGGTAGTGGTTTGTTTTATCTGGCGCGTGATGAAGACAAGGATCGACGTATGCTCAAAGCGCTTACTTGGCGTATTGGCCTATCCGTCGTGTTATTTTTATTGTTATTGATTGGCTTTGCGTTGGGCATGATTGTGCCGCACGGGATCTATAACCAATAAACAAATATAAATAAGAATAACCACACGACGTCAACAAAGTGCCAATACCAGGCCGCAGCTTCAAAGGCAAAGTGGTTGGATGCGGTAAAGTGTCCGGCAACACAGCGTAGCAGCATGACAATGAGCATGATGGCACCAATAGTGACATGTATCCCGTGAAAGCCAGTGAGTATAAAAAAGGTTGCGCCATAAATCCCAGAGGCTAGTGTTAAATTAAAATCAGCATAGGCTTCGTGGTATTCATAAGCTTGTAAAGATAAAAATAAGAGCCCGAGTAATATGGTCACCGCCAGGCCAATGTTCAATTGGATCCGCTTATTTAATTTTAAGGCCCAGTGCGCCCAAGTTAGGGTAACGCCACTGCTTAATAAAATTAAGGTGTTGAGGGCAGGGATCCCCCAAGGTGGCATTGCATCATGTGCACCCGTGAATTTCATATTATCTGGGTTAATCAACAGTGGCCACTCGGCAACAAAGTTTGGCCACAGTAATAAATGTGAGATCGGATAGATCTCACCACCAAGCATGGGGACAGTCCAAAAGCGCGAATAAAATAGGGCGCCAAAGAACGCGGCGAAAAAACAAACTTCAGAAAAAATAAACCACGCCATACCCCAGCGAAAAGAGCGATCCACTTGATGATTATACAAGCCAGACTGATGTTCGCGGATCACTTCGTGAAACCAACCGCACATCATGAAAATGACGATGGCCAGCCCAATCGCAAAGATATAGGGGCCTTGCGGATTTAAATGAACCCAGTTGGCAGCACCAATAAAGGTGGTGAATAACCCTACTGAACCGATGATCGGCCAATGACTGCCATGGGGAATGTAATAATGGTCCTGTGAACTTGTCATGAGAGGCTCCTAACTGATTTGTCCGGCATTCCTGTTTGCTTTTATTTTGCGATCAGTCACATCAAATAAAGTATAAGACAGGGTGATTGTATTTATATGTTCCGGCAATTCATCCAGGTGAAATACCACTGGCATCTCTGCCGATTCTTTTGGTTTGAGGGTTTGCTGCTCAAAGCAAAAGCACTCGGTTTTTTTCAGATATTTGGCGGCAAGCCCTGGACTGACACTGGGGATCGCTTGCACGGTCATCGTACGGTCGGAATTGTTTTGCGCAAAAAAGGAAAAATTCTCCATTTCTCCAGGGTGTACTTTTATCTTTTGTGTCATCGGATAAAAGTCCCACGGTAAATTAGACGGTGCTGTTGAAATCAATTCAACAGTGATGCTGCGTGATTGATCAACGACCGTTGCTTCATAGCTCACTGCGCTGTTATTTGTTTTACCATTGATCCCCAGTATTTCACACAGCGTATTATAAAGCGGCACCAAGGCATAACCAAAAGCAAACATGGCAACGATAACTGCAGCAAGGATCAAGGCTATTTTGCGATGATTTTTTCTTTTAACAGTATTAGCCACCATAATAGTTATCCTATTTTACTTCTGGTGGTGTAGAAAAACTATGGTATGGCGGTGGTGAACTTAAGGTCCACTCTAAACCATGTGAGCCTTCCCATACTCTGTCTGTCGTTGGTTTGCCTTTGCGGATCGTATGAATCACATTGTAAAGTAATAACAATTGTGAAAATCCGAAGATAAAGGCGCCAATCGAAGTGATGACATTAAAATCGGTAAACTGTAAGGCATAATCAGGAATGCGTCGCGGCATGCCAGCTAAGCCTAAAAAGTGCATGGGGAAAAAAGTGAGGTTAACAGAAATGGCTGTCAGCCAAAAATGCCATTTGCCAAGTGCTTCATTGTACATTTTGCCGCACCATTTAGGCAGCCAATAATAAACCCCAGCCATCGCCGCAAACACTGAGCCTGGGACTAACACGTAGTGGAAGTGACCGACAACGAAATAGCTGTCATGATATTGAAAATCTGCCGGCACAATCGCTAGCATTAATCCTGTGAAACCACCAATCGTAAATAAGAATACAAAGGCAACGGCAAATAGCATTGGCGTTTCAAAAGTCATCGAGCCACGAAACATCGTGCTGACCCAATTGAAAACTTTCACGCCGGTGGGTACCGCAATTAACATGGTGGCATACATGAA
>JAZGGN010000230.1:0-14507 GCA_036480475.1 Gammaproteobacteria bacterium | reverse complement strand
CAGGCCAATGCTTTACACACTGCTGGTGCTCTCAACGGGCTTTGCCATGTTTGCCATGTTTTTTGGATCGGGCAATTTAGTCTTTCCTATTATGTTGGGGGGGATGGTTGAGGGTAGCTATGTTTCTGCGGCCATTGGCTTGGTGTTGACAGCCATATGTGTGCCTTTCCTGGGTTTTTTTGCTATTTATTTGTTTAAGGGCAATTATGAAGCGTTTTTCCACCGCCTGGGCAAGTATGCAGACTTTTTCCTGCCGCTGTTAATTTTAGCGTTGATTGGTCCCTTTGGCGTGATCCCACGTTGTATTACAGTGGCGCACGGCAGCTTTCTATTATTGTTTCCGGAGGCTTCCTTTATTACTTTTGCTGCGATAATGTCAATTGTTATTTTTCTACTGGTCCTTGATCCACATAAAATTGTGCCGTTGATTGGTGCATTTTTGACACCAATTTTATTAATTTCTTTAGGCTTGATTATTGTCTATGGTGTTGCTGGTGGTCGTTTGTTACAAGCAAATAATTTTGATAGTTTGTCTGTTTTTGTTACCGGTTTAGTGCAAGGGTATAACACATTGGATCTGATGGCGGCATTTTTCTTTTCTGCAGTCGTTATTAAATATGTACATTATGTTTTGCATAAGCATCGTATTAGTAAGATCGGACAAAAGCAATTTATATGGGCAACAATGCTGTGTGGTATGGGCATGTTAACACTGGTTTATGTTGCCTTTATCTATTTAGGGGCGGCTTACGCAGATGTATTGGAACCCGCTCACCCGGAACGTGGTATTGCTTTGATTGCAGATCATACCCTGGGAAGATTGGCCGGTCCGGTTGTGGTCATTGCCGTTATATTGACGACCTTAACCACAGCGGCAGCATTGACATCGATATCCGCGGAGTTTTTACGTCGGCGTATTTTCTTCGACAAAGTGCGTTTATCGACAGCCTCATTGATTATTGTGGCACTGTCTTTTTTATTTTCAAATTTGAAATTCAGTGGTATTGCCGCATTTCTAAGCCCAATTCTGCAAGTGCTTTATCCTGGATTGATTGTGCTGACCTTATTCAATATTGCCCATCGCCTTTGGGGGGTACGCATCGTAAAGACACCGGTCTATGCCACATTTGCATTGACGTTTTTTATGGCTCTATACTATTAATGGTCGTTCGAGATAATAAGTCCTAAGCTCCGTCGCGAATATTGCCGTAAAAAATTGGCTGGATGCTGGTATTCTCAGTATGCTGCTGTTAGAATATGAGCAATTAGCTTAACTGCTTTTCTAGATTTAAAAGGGCTTCTATCCCGTTGATTTTAAGATTTTCAGGTGATTTAATGAATAAAGAAATTCTATCCTATGCTGCTGTATTAGCGCCCGTCGGTAATATTCAAGCCTATATGGATCATGTGCATCGTATTCCAATGCTTTCTGCTGAGGAAGAACAAGCCTTGGGTGAACGTTTGGTTAAAGATAATGACATAGAAGCGGCGCGGCAATTGGTATTGGCACACTTGCGCTATGTGGTTCGAGTTGCTCGCGGATATATGGGGTATGGGCTGCCTCTAAATGACCTGATTCAAGAAGGCAATGTTGGTTTGATGAAGGCGGTCAAGCGCTTCGATCCGACGGTGGGTGTGCGCTTGGTATCTTTTGCAGTCCATTGGATCAAGGCGGAAATTCATGAATTTGTCTTGCGCAATTGGCGCATCGTCAAAGTGGCGACCACCAAAGCGCAGCGTAAATTATTTTTTGGCTTGCGCCGTATGAAAAAGCGTTTAGGCTGGTTTACGAATGAAGAAGTGAGTGCGGTGGCACGTGATTTGGGTGTTTCAGCAGAGGAAGTCCTGCGTATGGAACAACGCTTAAATGCGATGGATAGCCCCTATGATATCTCTGATTTAGACGACGATGACAGTCACACGGCACCAGCGCAATATTTACAAGATAACAGCTTAGATCCTGCGGTGCTTTTAGAAAAGTACGATAGTGCTCAGCAGGGCCGGAAAAATCTGCATGCGGCCATGCAAACCTTAGATGCGCGCAGTCAGCATATTCTGGAGCAGCGCTGGCTTACGGATAAGAAAATGACTTTGCATGAATTAGCGGCGCACTACCAAATTTCGGCAGAACGTATTCGCCAGCTGGAAAATAATGCCTTGAGAAAACTGCGCAAAGCGATAGAAAACTAGGGACGGCACACTAAAAAAATGTGCTTAAGCTTGCTAAACATGGGATGTGCATTGTAAAGCAAGCAACGACAAATCAAGTTGTCGGGTGTCAAGTAGTAATACAGTTGAAGATGGATCAAGGATTGATCATGCTTTCTTTATTATTTAAATTCAGTTACCTACAGACACTTAAGTCAATTTCAATCGACCGTCTGGTCGGTCTAATTCTTAAAATAATTG
The DNA here is from genome assembly GCA_036480475.1 of Gammaproteobacteria bacterium. Classification (GTDB taxonomy): domain Bacteria; phylum Pseudomonadota; class Gammaproteobacteria; order JAZGGN01; family JAZGGN01; genus JAZGGN01. The sequence continues at coordinate 12,098 of JAZGGN010000230.1, read as the reverse complement.
AGGGTGGAAATGGAAGAGTTGCGTCCCATGCCTATAGAGATTTTTCGAAGGTTTAAAAAATATTATCCGAATCAAATGCTTGCTGCTTTATATGGCGGGGATAAGGATATGTTTTCCTTTGACCAATATCGTGAGTTAATTGTCATATACCTCGGTAAACCTGTAGATAACGAAACCAGTTTAATCTTGAGCGGTTTGATAGGCGGATTATTGAAGCTTCGCGCAGAGGACCGAAGTGACAATGTTGCGATTGATATATTAAAAGCAGAAGAAACCGTTCAGGGATGCAAGCGAGCGCTTTTTCATCACTTAATTGCACATCAATATCGACTAAAAGGAAAGCTTGTCGGTAGAAGAGTTTACGGGAAAGCTTTAGAAGTGCTATGGGACAAACTTGAGGAAGGTGCAAAGCCTCTAGAAGACATAAAAAAGCAAATCTTGCGTGATTTTATCAAAGGAGATTTTCCAGCCAAAGCACTTGTTGTGTTACAGGAGAATACAGAAAGCGGTAATCCATTTGTACTGTCAGTGCAGGAATATAGAGAATTAATGGTGCTTGTTTTCGATAAAATAAGATATAACAAAGCCGTTTATGCTGAAGTTCTGCTTCAACTTCTGGATATGCTAAAAGAAACAATAAATGTTGAGGGGTGTGATGAGAGATCACTTAGTTACTATTTGACTGTTTTTAAATATCGATTGGAAACGTTTTACAAGGATACTTTGGAAAAAATAAACAGTCGCCTTTCTCAGGGAGAAAATATAGATGACACAGAAGCGAAGATAGAAGCTCAGAAGCAGAAATCGCTTTTAGTAGATTTTTACAAGGATACTTTGGAAAAAATAAACAGTCACCTTTCTCAGGGAGAAAATATAGATGACACAGAAGCAAAGATAGAAGCTCAGAAGCAAGAAATACGAGTTTATATAGATAGGAATGAGCCAAGTAAGGCGCTTACTACTTTAGAGGAGAATAATCAAAGTACAAGTCAATTTATATTTTCTGATGATGAATATCGTAAACTGATGGCCCTTTGCCTTGTTAAAAGTGCATGCGATAAGCAAGCTGCTTACGCCAAGGTTTTAGCGCAGTTGATAAGGAAGTTAGTTGAAGAAGGAGAAACTGTAGCGGAGCAAGTATTAACAAACAATGTAGAAATTTTTGGACAAGATAAACCGCTTATTTTTCATTTGAAAATATATAGTTATGAATTAATAGAAAATCCAGATGCATCACAGAGTGAAGAAGATAAAGAAGATGAGGAATATTATCGTCGCGGATTATGCAAACTATTTCATGAAGGGGATGAGACAAAATTATGCAAAATAAATTCTTATGAAGAAGTAGAAGAGGATAATGGCGAATGGCGATTATTTGTTGATACACTAGAAAATATATTAGAAAAATTCCCGTCAATAAAAAAACATGTAGATGAAAGTAACAATAATATAAAAAAATTAGTTTTTAAAAATTATATTGAAGAAAGTCGGTGGCAAAATATTCTCGATCTTTTAAAAAATAAATTATCACCATTTCCTTTATATTCCCCAGAGGTGTTATGCGAGCTTATAACGTTAGTTGTTCGTCGTTGCAATGCCAAGGATGAAGATAACATGGTTGTTTGGGCTGATATTTTACAAAATTTATTAAAGAGATTTTTATTAAAAATATCAGTTGAAAGTTTTTATGATTATAAGATTCGGTTATTGGCAATAAAGGAAAAAATGCTTGTTGAGAATGTGTGTTCAGTAGGGTATTCTGGTGATCGTGTAATGTTTTCTAAGAAAGATGATAAGCCAATGTTTCGTCTTTTAGAAGAATTCTCTGACGAACTAAAAAATATCAGTAAAAAAAAGCAGGCGGAGGAAGTTTCTAAATTTTTAGGAATTATAAAAGGTACTATAAATATTTTTAATGAGGCCATTCCTCTTTCAAAACGTATAAAGGAGAGATGTAAGGCAATGGTATTGGTGATGAACAGTGATTTTAAAGATGACGTTCGTATTAAAATATTAATAAACTTATTAAGAAATGTTGTTTCTCTAGCAACAGATAATGAAGAAACTTTTAAACTGACCCAACAAATCATATTAAAACATAGGGTTGGTGGCGTATTGGGCTTCTCGATACTATATCACTTACGATCTTATATCCGGCAATTAGGAGATAATAGTGAGGATAGTAGGCTGGGTGAACTTAAAGCAATGGTTACACAGCTTGAGCAGGTTTGTGGTGAAGCAATAGCACGAGAAAAGCACTCGCAAGCATTAAAAATATTTTCTTTTTTTGAAGATAAAAAAAGGGAAGCGTATACATTCAGTTTTTTTCTCTGGAGTGTTTTACAATGCATTATTGTTAAACTGTTGCTATGGGATCCTAACATAAGTGCAGTTGAATCAATACCAGCACCAGCATTCCCCTCTTTGGCCACCAGGTGAATAGTATAATCCCAGTTTGGGGTAATGGCCTATTTACCCAGGGAGCCACTGGGGTCAGCATCGTTAAAAAACCTGGTTTTTTCTAGGGAAATTGTTCCTACCTGACTCGCTGTATTAACTGTTGCTTGATTTCAGTATCAACAAAACCAGCCTCAATCGCTGTTTTAGTGATCATCTTAAGTTGTGACTCACTTAAGTCAAAAATATCTTTTCCGAGTTGATATTCTTTGCCAACGGTGGTGGCAAAATAAGGTGGGTCATCGGAGTTTAAGGTTACTTTAACGCCGGCAGCGATTAATTTTAATAAAGGGTGAGATTGATAATCAGGGTAAATCTTCAATGCAATATTGCTACTGGGACAGATCTCCAGGCAAATATCGCGATCGATAATTTCTTGTATTAAGTCTGTATCTTCAATGGCGCGCACGCCATGGCCGAGACGCTTGATGGGCAGCGTTAAAGCTTCGCGAATACTCTGTGGGCCGACATGTTCGCCAGCATGAACGGTACAGTCTAAGCCACCTTCATGGGCAATTTGAAAGGCTTGTGCAAACTGACCTGGTGGGAATTTTATTTCATTGCCCGCTAAGCCAAAGCCGACGACACGGGTTGTTTTTTCGGCGACAGCTTGTTTTGCAGTACAAATACATTCATCTACGCCAAAATCACGCACAGCCGTAATGAGAATACGCCCTTCGATATCGAATTTTGCACGAGCCTCTGTCATGGCTTGTTCGATCGCTTGTAAATGTTCTTGATTGGGGGCGTCACTATAGCGCTGGGCAAGTTGTGGCGCATAGGTTATTTCAACATAAATCACCCCTTCTTGAGCGCATTGGGTGAGGTAAGTGAGGGTGATGTCATAATAATCACGAGGTTGTTTGATCGCATGGCAAGCAAGTTCATACATACTCATGAATTCATTAAAATCGCGCCAATTAAAATGATTGTCGGTGTTGAATAACTCGGAGGCTAATTTGACTTGGTTGCGTTTGGCGATGCGTTGGATCAATGCGGGGGGCGCCGTGCCTTCTAAATGCACGTGCAGTTCCGCTTTGGCGATATTTAGACTCATTGCTGCGCCAGCCGAATATTTGCTGGGGTGGTTTGCCAACTGGCACGAAAGGGGTTGATGTCGATGCCACCGCGTCGTGTATAGCGGCCATAAACTGAAAGTTTTTGTGGTTGGCAATGGGTTTGGATATCATTGTAAATACGCTCAATACAAGCTTCATGAAAACCGCTATCTAAGCGGTAAGAAATAATATATTTTAACAATCCGGCATGATCGATTTGTGGTCCACAGTAATATATTTGTACACTCGCCCAATCAGGTCGATTTGTGATCGGGCAATTTGATCTTAATAATCTTGAGTATACGGTTTCTTCGGCCTGTGTCGAGTGGGTTTGTAAATAAGCGGGTTCAACGTGGTAATGATCTATAGCAAGTTCTAGTTCATCTAAACAGGATCCGTCAAATTCCTGGAGCGTAGATTGATGGAATGCGTGTGCGGGGGTCAGTTTAATGTTTATCGGCGCATCAACTGTGGCGCTAATATCTTTATTCAGCGTTTTTTCTACATGCACTATATCTTGAAATTGTGTTTGTTGCAGTGAATTTAAATACAATTTAAGTGATTTCGATTCGATGAGATACGTAGAATCACAGGGAATAGTAAGGTTGGCCATCGCAATTTTCGGCTTACCCAGCGGATCTAACCAGGATAATTCATAAGCATTGATGATATCGACGCCGAAGAAGGGCACGGCTGTTGGTGTTTCTGGGCGCATATCTACTCGGGCGATGGCATGTAGCAATGTTGGATCGTATTCATTGCAGTAGTGCGTGTTTTTCCCCAGCGGGCCAGGATCAAATGATGTATGCGGCATGTTGTTTCCTTTTTATAGGATTTAGTGTTAAGTTGAATAGTCGTAACGCTTGCGGAGGCATCTGGCTAATGACCCAGAAAAAAAGCAATTATATCAGCGAAATTGACCAATTTCTAGTTGAGTTTGGTCAAACACATCCACCTTCCGATCCACAACGCAAAGAGATCGCAAAGCATAAACGCATTGCTGACTTACGTGATCGAAAAAAGCGCGAAAGTTAACAATTTGTTAAGCATAGGAGGCAAATGATGGCAGAAAGGAAATTAACGACAGCAACGGGTTGTCCTGTCGCGGACAACCAAAATGCATTGACGGCTGGTCCGCGTGGGCCGATCTTGTTGGAAGATTATTTTTTAATCGAAAAGTTAGCGCAGTTTAATCGTGAACGAGTGCCAGAGCGCATTGTCCATGCTAAGGGTTCTGGGGCGTATGGCACACTCAAAGTAACTCATGATATCAGTGCTTACACATGTGCTGAATTTGTGGATCAAATAGGCAAAGAGACTGAAATCTTACTGCGCTTTTCCACTGTTGCGGGTGAGCTTGGTGCGGCAGATGCTGAGCGCGATGTACGTGGTTTCGCGGTGAAGTTTTATACTGAAGCCGGAAATTGGGATTTGGTTGGGAATAATACGCCAGTATTTTTTATCCGCGACCCTTACAAATTTAGTGATTTTATTCACACACAAAAAAGAGATCCAAAAACCAATTTACGTTCGCCGACGGCAATGTGGGACTTCTGGTCATTATCACCTGAAAGTTTACATCAAGTGACGATTTTATTTTCTGATCGTGGCTTACCTGCGAGTTATCGTTTTATGAATGGTTATGGTAGTCATACTTATAGCTTGATCAATGCCAAGGGTGAGCGTTTTTGGGTGAAATTTCATTTTAAATCGATGCAAGGTATTCAATGTCACACGAATGAAGAAGGCGCACGTATCGTTGCAGAAGACCGAGAAAGTTTTCAGCGTGATTTATTTTATACGATAGAAAAAGGGGACTATCCCAAGTGGCGATTTTGTATACAGGTCATGACTGGAAAACAAGCGAAAAAATGTGCGTTTAATCCATTTGATTTAACTAAAGTATGGTCGCATAAAGATTATCCTTTGATCGATGTTGGTGTGCTGACATTGGATCGTAATCCTGAAAACTATTTTGCAGATATCGAGCAGGCGGCATTTGAACCTTCTGCAATAATTCCAGGGATCGGTTTTTCTCCCGATAAAGTATTACAAGCGCGTGTTTTCGCTTATGCTGATGCGCATCGTTATCGCATTGGTACGAATTATCATCAGTTGCCAGTTAATCGGGCTAAGCATGCTAAGGTCGATAATTATCACCGCGCTGGCGCGATGTGTCATGGTGATAATTATGGGGGGGATGTCAACTATGAGCCGAATAGTTTTGCTGGACCCGTTGAAGATCCCAATTATAAACAGCAGTCATTGGGGCTTGCGGGCGATGTTGACCGCTACGATCACCGCGAAGGTAATGAAGATTTTAGTCAAGCCGGAGATCTGTTTCGTTTAATGAATGCGGATCAACAAAATCAATTGTGTGCGAATATTGCTGCCGCCATGCAGGGTGTGCCACAAGAAATTATTGATCGGCAATTAAAGCATTTTGAGAAGGCCGATCCAGCATATGCGAAAGGTGTGAAAGAGGCGCTTGCTGGGAGTTAGGGTTTTTGTGCTTATGAAAAAACCGCATCTGGGTTCTCCAGTCTCGCGACAGCGAAACGTTGTCATAGCCAGAGGATGACGAGCTGTGATAGGCTCACTCAAATATGAGCTGCAGGTGTTAACTATTACCCATATGCAGGATAATCACACTAAACTCGTCATTACCCGGTGTGTTTGGGTAATGGCGGATACAAATAAAGGGGTGAGCAGTTACAGCAAAAATCTTTAGTGTCTTTGATTTTATGCTGTATTTCATAGAGCCAAGTTTCATGTAAAGTTTTTTTCTAATATTGATTCTGGATTGCCCAGTCCTTCCTCCAGGTGCTTCTTGCGCTGTCACGCCGTGCAATGGCGAATACAGGTACAGGGGTTGGCAGTTACGCCTTACGAATATCTTAGCGCCAAGTAGAACGTTAGCGAAGTATAACTGATGTTTAAAAATTTCGATGCAAAATTAATGGGGGGTGTTTTCTTAATCATCGGCACGGCTGTGGGTGGTGGAATGCTAGCGTTGCCTGTGGCTAATGGTCCAGCAGGCTTTATTAGTTCCAGTGTATTTCTTTTATTGATTTGGGCATTATCAACCGTCGCTGCTTTTTTGATTTTAGAAGTTAATTTATGGCTCCCTGCGGGTAGCAATGTGATTTCCATGGCGAGACATACGTTGGGCAAGCCTGGAGAAATAATTGCTTGGAGCGCTTATTTATTTTTACTCTATGCATTATTATCTGCTTATATTGCGGGTGGTTTAGATATTTTAACCGGCTTACTGGCCTTAGTTAATATAATGATCCCGACATGGTTAAGTGCTGTTATTCTGGCAGGGGTAATGGCAACTGTCATTTACAAAGGCATTCGGTTAGCTGATTTCATCAACCGTGGTTTAATCTTCAGTAAGTTCACCGTTTATTTTCTCTTAGTTATATTAATTTCACCCTATATCTCTTTAAACAATTTACAACAAGGCGATACACAATATATTGCCGGCATGTTGATGGTATTAGTGACTTCTTTTGGTTTTTCTATCATCGTGCCGAGTTTGCGCGCTTATTTTAAAAGTGATGTGAAAAAGCTGCGTTGTGCCATCCTGATAGGCTCATTAATCCCACTTGTTCTTTATGTGGTTTGGGATGCGGTTGTCATTGGGGCGATTTCGCGTCATGGTGATTTAGGTTTAATTGCGATTCTCACCAGTGATCAGCCTAATTCTAATGTGGCAGCAGCGATCGCACAGACGCTTGCGGATCCATTGATCACAGTATTTTATCGCTTCTTTATGTCTGTGGCGATTTTAACTTCATTTCTTGGCGTTTCCCTATGCTTGTTTGACTTTTTAGCAGATGGCTTGCACTTTGCTAAGCGCGGTAAGCAGGGTTTATTATTGTTAGCCGTGACTTTTTTGCCACCATTACTTATTTCCGTTTTTTATCCTGGTGCCTTTATTGCTGCGCTCAGTTATGCCGGGATCGCTTGTGTTATTTTATTGTTACTATTACCCGCTGCGATGGCCTGGTCTGGCCGCTATATCAAGCAATTGGCCAATGGATACCAATTATTTGGTGGCAAGTGGATGCTTGCCACCGTGATTTTACTGTCACTGACTTTGCTTGTGATTGGCGTGGGCGAGGAGATATAGATAACTTACGATGTTTTTAAAAGCAACATCGACGTGTTTCCCCTGCATCGCTATCTGTATCGCTTCCTGCATCGCCACTCGGATCGCGGAGCTCGACAAGGCGGTCTCCATGGGATCGCATATCATTTGCGTCTACGCTTCCTACCTCATGATAGCCTGATGAGAAGAGTCTTGGGCAGGATGGTAGGTGAGACGTAAATCTTTGCCAGCAGGCTGATCTACGCCTGCGCGATGGTTCTTCTCTAAGCTGGTCAAGAAATCTATCACCAGCCTCTTGTAGTTCTAAGATTTCACGTTTATGTTTGTCAGATGATTGTGTGGCGATCCCCGTAAGAAGGGCTTTACCTTTCCCTAATAGCCCCCAGATGTTAAATAGTAATGCACCTCCTACGTAGAATGGTGCATTGAGTATGATATTTACAGGAACTTGCCAATCGTTAGGAAGGAGACCTTCATCAACCGTTAATTCTAGTGTTTTTTGTGTGACAGTAGATACTGAGGCTGCAGCAGCTATTGTACCAAGCACTAGACCAGTCTTAACGGCTTTTGGATAGAATTGGGTTAATACAGATGATTGCTTCGCGTACATGAAGCTTATAGCTTTTTCTCCTACTTTACCACCACAGTCAAACACAAATAAAGTAAGTGGTACACTGGGTATGACAGTAGCTACTACTTGCCAGAATGGTGGGTTAATAACTTGCTGCATAGCGAGGTATGTCACTCCGTAGTAAGAGGAAAGCGCAACGCATGTGAAACTACCTAAAGCCCAGTACCAACATGGGCTAATATCACTTTCTTCTTGCTCTGAGTTAGGAATGAGTCGAATAAAGGAATCTTTTATCGCTGTTATTTTCTCTTCAGGTTGTTTGCCTGGGTCCTTTAATTCTGATAATAGTGCAGAGGTTTCCAAAGCATGTCCTCTGTGCCCAGCCAAGTACTTAACTAGAGTATCAAGTTGCCGTGTAAGTTGTTTGATCTGTTTACTTTTATCGTTAGATAGACGGCGATTTAATATAAGAGCATCAACTGCTAGTTTTATTCCATAGGCATTCATTAGACCATTAGTAAGGCCTGCGACTATACCTACTATCTCCCATTCGCCTTTATCAGTAGCGACTAAAGCAAGAAATGCAAAACCAGACAATAGTCCAGCGATTCCTTCTGCAGTGAGTTTTAAGAGTCCTGTTCTGTTCATGGTTGAGATACCAGAGGTTAGTTTTCCATAAGCCTCACTAGCGATTAATTCATTTACTCCAGATGAGGTAAAACCGACTGCCATACCACCATATTCATACCCATCTGCATCCCCCAGTCGCATTACCAAGTTGACGCCTGGTTGATAGTAGGGTACAGCTGAGCCGATAGCTAGGCCGTGGTTAACAACAAATATAGCGAGTGATCCAGCACCTTCTTTCCATGAGTTAGGTTTTACGACTCTTCCAACGTGTGCCCAAAAACTTGGATCTAGAATTTTTGTAGGTGAATCTGCTGGTAAGAAGCTTGTAGAGGCATCAGCTGTGTCTAAGGTAATTCTTGAGGTTCGTCCATTACTGGAACTGTGTATATCGGAATTGCTGGGGTGATCCAGCAATGAGCTACTTGTGAGACTACTACTATGTGCAATTTGCGTAGAAAGGGGTGTCTCCTTCGGGCTTGGTTTACTTGTTTCTTGAGTCATGAATCATCTCCTATAAAAAATAGTTAATTTCTGTATGTGTTGTTTATTCATATCAGTAATCAAAATCATAGCAATGCAAAAGTTTGTGCTTTATTCTCACGCAAAAAGCATTGCCGATTGATGATGTACAAATATAGATTTGCAACAGGCACTATGTTTACGTGTAACTAAATTGCGTTGCCATTAGACCATTGTCTATCTGTAATGATTTTAGTGTTGTGGTTATCTACACAAGTAGTTTGATTTAAAATAAGCCGCTTGCGTACCAACTATTTTTTGAACAAATAGGGCGTGGTAAATTTTATTTCTGTTAGGATAAAATTCTTCTGAATCGAGTAATTCATTGATAAATCTATGAATCAAATTTAGATTATTACTGTCCATATTTTTACTATTTTTGATTATTATAATTTTTTTTATTCAATATAGAAATGCTTTGAGCGATAACAGATTATGTCTATCAAACTGTATTGTCAATAGTTCTTTGAAAAATTATCATTTTATTTGATTAATATTTGCATCTTACGAAAAAATCCTAATTCTCAATATATTGGGTGCTTTTTCTAGGTTTATTTGGGGGTACCAGTGAGTAACGGTCTTTTCTAGGCTAAGTGATTTAAGGGTGTATTTGTAAAGATTTTTGTGTTCACATAGAATCACCTCAGAAAACATCTCATTATTCTAAGTAAAAGTTAGTTACTTTCTCTAGAATTATCATAGGAGCGACTATTTTGAGACCTTTTCTGAAGTGGGCGGGCGGGAAATACCGTGTTATTGATAAAATTCATGCAGCTTTGCCGGAGGGTAAGCGTTTGATCGAACCTTTTGTGGGTGCTGCTGCTGTATTTTTAAACAGTGATTATCCGCACTATCTACTGGCTGAAGCTAATCGTGATTTGATTGGTCTATATAAAATTTTAAAAAAAGAAAAGCAGCGATTTATTGATTATGCGTGTGAATTTTTTACGCCAGCTTATAATCAAGAGAAAAAATATTATCAATTGCGTGATTTGTTTAATACCACAGAAGATAAGCGTTTTAAAGCTGCTTTGTTTTTATATTTAAATCGGCATGGTTACAATGGTTTGTGTCGCTATAATAGCGATAGTAAATTTAATGTGCCCTATGGACGTTATAAAAAGCCGTATTTTCCTGAAAAAGAAATGCGCTACTTTTGTCGAAAGCTAAGCCGGGTCAAATTTGTCTGTGCTGATTTTATGGCGACCATGAAATTAGCGCAACGTGGTGATGTGGTTTATTGTGATCCTCCTTATGTGCCATTGTCGAAGACTGCGATGTTTACTGATTATTACAGCGGTGGCTTTAGTGAAGTACAACAATTGGCCTTGGTTATGCAAGCACAGCGCTTGGCAAACAAGGGGGTGACGACCGTGATTTCCAATCATGATACTGAATTTGTACAGCGCCATTATCAAGCGGCTGAAATACACCGTTTTGAAGTGCAGCGCTCTATTAGCTGTCAAGGGTCCAGGCGCGGCAAGGTGGCAGAGGTGTTGGCTGTTTTTCGGTAAAATATCAACGTTATTCTACTGGCACTGTTGCAGTATAGTTGAATTTGGTTCTGTCCATAGTTAACTCACCAATTCCACCTGCGTCATAATATCTTCAAGCGTTATTTCAGAATTTAATATTCCTATTTTTACCGCAGGTACTTCACGTGTTATAAAATGCTTTCGTACGAAATTATGTATGACCCAATAGAGATCGAGGGTTCTTTGTAAACCTTTCTTGCATTTGGCGTAGGTGTTTGTTTTTCTTCGGTAAGCCGAGTTTTTGTGTCTGTATGCTGCATTTTGAGCCTCTTTATGATTAGCATGAATATCAGCATGTTCAATATTCTGTTTGGTATCTGGATGTTCAGGTTTTGGTGCCTGATATTTTTCTTTTTTTGGCCCCGGCTTGCTTGACTGAGAACCTTTGTTTTTAAGCCTAATTTTAACACCTGACTTTAAAACTTTCTTTGGCTTACCACGTTTCCCTGTGCGCAATAATTCATGACAAATTTCAAACAGCAAAGCGCTGTATCGGCGCTCACCATCGGTCACTAACGTTAAATCACCTGTTCTTTCAATAACTTCTACGAGTTGCTCCATAGCTTCTAGAAATAACGCCTCTTCTTTTTTATCGCAAGTTAATTCCCAAATAAATCGGCTTGCTCTATCCATTAGGGCAATCGTCCAACCTTCACTTTCAGAGGGCGGCACGTTTTTATTGACCTTAGTGTACAGCTCATCTCCTTCAATTACCATTTCGACAAAGGTGTGAGTCAACGACTATAGTAGGAGCGAATCTCGTATACCACCAAATTTATTTTCCCAATCTTGGAGCGTATGTGCAGATACATGATGTGTTCTGCATGTGGCATTAAAACTCATGCCTTCAGTTCTAGCATTTAATACCAGCGCAATTTTACTGATCGGTGTCTTGACGTTGAACATGAAAGTTTTTTGAGTTTCTGAAAAACAACTGCCACATGTTTTGCATTTCAGTAGTGTGCGCAGCCCATTACTCTTTGTTTCATAGGTTGCGTACTCATAATAATCTTCACTGCCGCATTTGATGCATCGTTTATTGAAATCCATATCCACTCCAAATTAGTTGAAAATTGAAGCAAATTGTATAGCATAAGCGCCATTCAATCAAACTGCAACAGTGCCATTCTACTTAGGAACGGACACGAAATAACTTCCGGTTTTGCATCTCACCTTCACGCCATCTTGAATCGTTGCTCAATCGAAAAATC
>JAZGGN010000229.1:0-14976 GCA_036480475.1 Gammaproteobacteria bacterium | reverse complement strand
ATGACAAGTGATTTTTCGTGTTTTTGTTCAAAGGTGCCCTCAAGATGGGATGCTCCTGTCCCGCCTAATTTGAGCGGGGAAAATGCCCTGTTTGAAAGACCACGGGTATGGGTTGAAAGAATTACTTTAAAGTGCTTTTTTTAGGTTATATAATATGTTTTTATACATAGGAGAAATTATGCGCATAAATATTATTATAGATGACAAACTCATGGAGAATGCACTGAAATTATCAGACGTTAAGTCCAAGCGTGAGGTGGTTGAACTGGGTCTTAAGGCTTTGATTAGTATGAAGAAGCAAGAAAACATTAGGCACTTCAAAGGCCAGATTAAATGGGAAGGCGATCTTGATAGCATAAGAGAGAAGCGTTGAATTGTGGTGTAATTAGGTTAAAATCAAGATTCTGGAATTTAGGACGAGGTGATGGAAATTGCATCTTCAATATTGATAGCCGGTGTGGATGAAGCGGGGCGTGGTCCCTTGGCAGGGCCTGTGGTTGCCGCTGCGGTTATTCTGGACATTGAAAAACCGATTGCAGATTTGGCGGATTCAAAAAAATTGACCGCTAGAAAGCGGCAAGTTTTAGCGGTGATCATCAAACAGCAGGCACTGAGTTTCGCCATAGCCCAAGCTGAAGTCGAAGAGATTGACCGCTTGAACATCTTGCAAGCGAGTTTACTAGCGATGCAGCGTGCCGTGAAAAATTTATCAGTGGCGCCAGCTCGTGTTTTGATCGATGGTTGTCATTGTCCGCACCTCCCTTTTCCAAGCGAGGCGATCATTAAAGGGGATAGCAAAATTGCTGCAATTAGTGCGGCTTCAATCTTAGCTAAAGTTTATCGCGACGAACACATGATGAGGCTTGATCAAGAATATCCTGGTTATGGTTTTGCGCAACATAAGGGTTATCCTACACGCAGGCATATTCAAGCTTTAGCATGCTTAGGGGTAAGCTCAATTCATCGTCAATCATTTGCCCCAGTTCAACAGCAATTAATACTTGATGAGCACTGATTTTAGGTATAAATATGTCTCAAAACTTTATCCATCTTCATGTACATACAGAATACTCACTGATTGACAGTGTAGTGCGGCTCAATCCATTGGTTGAAGGGGCAGCAAATGCCAATATGTTTGCGATTGCAGTGACCGATCATTGTAATTTGTTTGCTGTCGTGAAATTTTACCAAGCCGCAATTAAGCGTGGCATTAAGCCGATTTTTGGTTGTGATGTTTTTCTAGCAAATGAACATAATGACGCCTCTCCTTTCCGATTAACATTACTATGCTGTAACTTTGAAGGTTATCTGGCATTAACGCGCTTGTTGTCGCAGGCGTATACCTCAGAAGAAAAGTATACGATACCGCTGATTAAAAAAGAATGGTTGACAGGCCATAGCGATGGCTTGATCGCTTTATCAGGCGGCATTCACGGTGATATTGGCCAGGCGTTATTACACAACAAAAAGTCACAAGCTAAAGCGTTAGCGCAAGATTGGTTGCAATATTTTCCACAACGTTTTTATCTTGAGTTGACACGGACAGGTCGTGAGCAGGAACAGAAATATATCCAATCAGCCATAGCTTTGGCAAGACAGATGAATATTCCCGTTGTTGCTACCAATGATGTCTGCTTTTTACAAGCACAAGATTACGATTCACATGAAGTACGTGTCTGTATTCATGCAGGTTATACATTAAACGATGGGCGTCGCATAAAAAATCATTCTGAGCAGCAATATTTACGCAGCAGCGAAGAAATGTCAGCATTGTTTCATGATATTCCATCAGCGATTGAGAATAGTGTTGAAATTGCGAAGCGCTGTAATGTGCAATTGCCCTTAGGGGATCCGCATTTACCAAATTTCCCTTTGCTTCCAGGCGTGACCGTTGCCGATCAATTGGCACAGGACGCTCAGCAAGGACTTGAGAGGCGACTCGGCGAAAGCTTTGCCGAAATAGAGCAATCGTATAAGACGCATTCTGGGCGTTTGCAGCAAGAATTAAATGTGATTAATCGTATGGGATATGCGGGTTATTTTTTAATTGTTGCAGATTTTATTCATTGGGCTAAAGCCAATGGTGTTCCTGTTGGTCCAGGTCGTGGCTCTGGTGCGGGCTCATTGGTGTCTTATGCGTTAGGGATTACTGACCTTGATCCTTTGCAATATGAATTACTGTTTGAACGTTTCCTGAATCCTGAACGTGTTTCTATGCCTGACTTCGATATTGATTTTTGTATTGAAGGTCGTGATCGCGTCATTGAATATGTGACTGAAAAGTACGGTGCGGATTGTGTTGCCCAAATTATTACTTTTGGTACTATGGCGGCACGAGCCGTGTTGCGCGATGTGGGTCGTGTGCTTGCGCATCCTTATGGTTTTGTTGATAAATTAGCGAAATTAGTCCCATTTGAAGTCGGCATGACTTTAGAAAAAGCACTAGATCAAGAAGAAGATCTACGTGAGCGATACCAACGGGAAGAAGAGGTTAAAATTCTAATTGATTTAGCCAAAAAACTTGAAGGCTTAGCACGAAATGTGGGGAAACATGCAGGTGGTGTTGTTATTGCACCTTCGCTACTCACAGATTTTACCGCACTTTACCGAGAAACAGGCAGTGAGGGTTTAATTACGCAATTTGATAAAGATGATATTGAAACGGTTGGCTTAGTAAAATTCGACTTTTTAGGCTTGCGCAATCTGACCACGATTCATGCCGCTTTGGAGACTATTAACCAGTATCGTCAATCGGAAGATTTACCACCAATCCTCATTGAGAAAATTCCGCTGGATGATACTGAGACTTTTAAATTATTAAAAAAATGTCATGTCGCGGCTGTGTTTCAACTTGAATCGCGAGGCATGCGTGACTTAGTTAAACGCTTACAACCTGATCATTTTGAAGAAATCATTGCGTTGGTCGCTTTATTTCGTCCTGGACCTTTGCAGTCAGGCATGGTCGATGATTTTATTGCGCGCAAACATGGCCATGAAAAAGTAGTTTACTTACATCCGCAGCTTGAACCCATTTTAAAATCAACTTATGGGGTGATTTTATATCAAGAACAAGTCATGCAGATCGCGCAAGTGTTAGCAGGTTATTCATTGGGTGAAGCCGATCTATTGCGTCGTGCTATGGGCAAGAAAAAACCGGAAGAAATGGCACAACAAGCTGAAATTTTTACGCAAGGTGCAGTGGCTGGAGGGATCGATGAAGAAATTTCCCAGAAAATTTTTGAGTTAATGGAGAAATTTGCGGGTTACGGATTTAATAAATCACATTCGGCGGCTTATGCATTGATTACCTATCAAACCGCGTGGTTGAAAGCGCATTACCCGTCTGCATTCATGGCGGCGGTATTATCTTCTGATTTAGATAATACCGATAGAGTGGTTACCATGATTAATGAGTGTCGATCATTACAGATCAAAGTGTTGCCACCAGATGTTAACGCCGGGAAATATAAATTTAAAGTCAATGATGATCAAACGATTACCTATGGTTTAGGTGCAATCAAAGGGATCGGCGAAGCGATCATCAATGTGTTGGTTGCAGAACGTGAACAAGATGGTACTTTTAAAAGTTTATATGATTTATGTCGTCGCATTGATGCACACAAATTAAATCGTAGAGTCTTAACAGCATTGATTAAAGCAGGCGCACTTGATGTATGGGGTGAGCAGCGTGCAGTATTAAGTGCCTCGGTAGAAAAAGCTTTGCAGGTGGCAGATCAATATTGGTCGAATCAGCAAAGCGGGCAGAGCGATTTATTTATGCAATCTGCGAGTACGAATACCGTTTCCGACTTTGCATACATTCAGGCAAAAGCATGGACGGATCTGCAGCGTTTGCAGGCAGAAAAGGAATCTTTAGGTTGGTATGTGAGTGGGCATCCACTGGATTATCACCGCAAAGAATTAAATCACTTTATCAGTGGTAAAATTGCGCAGCAAAATTTAAATATCACTCAATCAGTCACGGTTGCTGGTTGCATTGTAGCTATCAGAAGCCTGTATAATAAGCGCGGTGAGCGTATGGCATTTGTGATTTTAGATGATGGCGATGGACGTATGGAGTTGACTGTATTTTCTGATTGCTATCATGCCCACAAAGAATTATTAGCCGTTGACCAGATTGTTATTGCAGAAATAGATATTAGCATTGATGGCGTGAGTGGTAATTCCCGTATCACTGCACAGCGTTTATTGAGCTTAGCGCAAGCCAGGGCAAGCTATGGTCGGCATTTGCAGATTAAATTATCTGTACAGCAAACTACGACAGAGTTATTAAATCAAATCGCCCATTGCTTAACAAATTATCGTGGTACAGGTTCTGCCGTATGTATTAATTATCAACATGAGGATGCCAGTACATTGCTACAATTAGCAAATTCGTGGCACGTTGATGTCGATGATGAATTGTTACAGGCGTTGGTGGACTTGGTTGGAGATGAGCAAGTGGCTATGGCCTATTAAATCCATAGTTATTACAGTGCTTCTTCCGGCATCATCACATTTAATTCGAGAACGGCATGATCACCCGCATGATCGAGATTGACTTTAACTTGGTCTTTATCAATTGCGATATATTTAGCAATGACATCAACAATTTCTTTTTGTAATTGCGGTAGGAAATCGGGATTATTCCTTTGAGCACGCTCGTGAGAAATTATGATTTGTAAACGTTCTTTGGCGATAGAAGCACTGGGTTTACGTTTGCGTAAAAAATTTATTAAGTTCATGCTGCCTGTTCCTCACGGCTTTTGCTAAATATACGTCGCAGTAAACCTTTTTTCTTTATTTCAAGGAAGCGGTGTGGTAAGTCAGTTTCGCCGAGGAAGCGGGTAACGGCATCTTTGTAGGCTTGACCTGCATCACTCTCTTCATCAAGGATCACTGGGCTGCCCATGTTTGAAGCGCGTAATACCGCTTTGGACTCTGGAATAACACCAAGCAATGGGATCGCGAGGATTTCTTTGACATCTTCGACCGATAGCATTTCACCTATTTGTACGCGAACAGGGGAATAACGGGTTAATAGTAAGTGTTCTTTAACCGGTTCTTCATTATTTTCAGCGCGTCGTGTTTTGCTACCAAGAATGCCGAGGATGCGATCGGAATCACGTACTGAAGAGACTTCAGGATTAGTGACAATGATCGCTGTATCCGCATAATACATGGCCATCAAAGCGCCGGTTTCTATGCCTGCGGGCGAATCACACACAATATAGTCAAATTTTTCGCGCAACTGATCCAATACTCTACCCACGCCTTCTTTCGTCAAAGCTTCTTTATCGCGGGTTTGTGATGCAGGTAAAATATGTAAATTATCAACCTTTTTATCTTTAATCAGCGCTTGATTCAGCGTCGCTTCTTCGTTAACCACATTGACAAAATCGTAAACGACGCGACGTTCGCAGCCCATAATAATATCCAGGTTGCGCAAACCGACATCAAAATCAATGACCACGGTTTTACAATTTTGCAGCGCGAGACCCGTCGCAAATGCTGCACTGGTCGTGGTTTTACCCACGCCGCCTTTGCCAGAAGTAATAACGATGATTTGTGACAATGTTGGGTTCCCTGATAATAAATTTAGCCCATTTTATCTTGTTTACCAAGGGGAAGCAATATATACCCGTGATCCGTCAAAGAGGGCACTTAAGTAAAATGTACCAATAGCCCTGGAGTTTAGCGTTTTAGCACCCAGATTGGGGGTAGATTTGGACAAAAACACAGAAAATCACGCGGATTTTAGTACTTCTAAATGACAAGTGATTTTCTGTGTTTTTGTTCAAAGATGCCTCCAATCTGGGATGCAAAAATGCCCTCTTTGAAGGATAGCGGGTATATACGCACCAACCGCACTGTCGTGAGTATAGGGTTTTACCATTCTGTCTATTCTGAATCCTGAGCTTTGTCGTTAGACGGTTGCTGTTCGTCAGCTTGGGCATTTTGCCAAGGTAATTGTTGATAGATCGCGGTGTCAGAGAGTTCGATAATGGGATATTTGATGATTTCAAAGAAGGGCGAATAATCAAAATCGCGTGGTGTATATAAACGTGGGTTACGATGGTAAAGTTTTAAACCTTTTTGATGGTCGGTTTTAATGATGGGTAGGATCGGGAAATTGACTGAATTAAATGCTTCCGAAATCATTAATGAACAGATCTCTTTGGTCGGTATGCCCGCGTGGTGAGAAAATATACTGGAATGCCAGCGGCGTGGCAGGGCGCTCCAAGGGATCAACAGGCGCATTAAATCTAAGTTGTGGCGTATATCGTATTCCAAACCTAAATGGCCAATGGCGGATTCAATGACCTTCTGTGCATCTTGTTGGGTTAAACCCTTGGGACGGCAAATACGTAAATGTTGGTCTTGGTATTTTTTCAATGGGGAGACAATCGTCCCTTCACCTAAAATGCTTTCGATGACTAACTGCCGACCTAAAATACCACTGTAATGACTTTTCACTTTTTCACGCATTATTGGATTATGAATATCGTGCAGTCGGCCAATATAAAGCACTGCGTGTGACCAGGGGCTTTTGGTGATGGTTTGAATGATCTTACTGACATGACTACGGCCTTCAATCAGTACCACATCACATAAGCGTAACTCATAAGAGAGGCGTCCATAGTCGCATATGGGTTGCTCTTCTGCGGCTTGCTCGTGTTGGAGCCATTCTATGACTCTTCGCTTTAGTTTTTGAATCAATGTTATTTCCTAGGTCTTAAAAAGCTTCTTAATCAATGCAATCCGATCTGTGGCGTTGGCTTTTTGCGTGATATATTTTTCAATTTGGGCAAAACGCTGTTGTAAACCTTGGCGATTCGCGATCTGAATATTTAATCCGGGGCGTGCGTTTGATTCTAGCATCAGCGGGCCATAATTTTTATCTAAAACAATATCGACCCCCAGATAACCAAGGCCCGTTAATTCATAACAGTTGGCGGCAATCATCAGCACGTCATCCCAACACGGAATTTGAATACCATCGATTGGTTTTAGCGTATCTGGATGATAGTCAATTGGATCATTATACCACACACCGCCCAAGGTTGTGCCCGTAGCCAAGTCAATGCCAACGCCAACGGCGCCTTGGTGTAAGTTGGCTTTCCCCCCAGAAATGTGCGTTGGCAAACGTGCCATTGCCATCACGGGATAGCCGCGTAAAGTTATAATGCGTAGATCAGGAATACCTTGATAGCTGACGGCGGCAAAGGTAGGATCAATTTTAACACAATATTCAATGATCGCAGTATCAGCATAGCCGCCTAAACTGTGTATACCAGCCAGAATATTTGAAATATGGTACTCTAAATCGGCTTGTTTTATTAAGTTGCCATTAATTTGTCGATAAAAGTCTTTAATTTTTCCGCTAATGATCAATATGCCTTCACCGCCAGCACCATGCGCGGGTTTCACTGCAAAATCATCATATGGTTTTAATATTTCAGCTAAGTTTTTGATATCATGCACGGTTTCAATTGAGGCATATAATTCTGGGATTGCCATTCCGACTTGCATGGCTAAACGTTTGGTTTGCAATTTATCATCAACAATTGGAAAGAGTCTGCGTTCATTATAACGCATGATCAAGCCGGCATTACGTTGATTAATGCCTAAAACACCGTGTTGCTTTAAGGCTTTTAACATCGCAAACATATTACGGTTGCTCCTACTTTTTAATGAAAAATTTGAAGCGCCAAATTTCACTTAAGCGATAACCATGATATTGCCCAAACCACAGCACCAACCCAAGTAAGGTAATTAATAGTTCTGGGAAAGTGAAAAATAAATACTCTAGTTGGGCGTTACGCATGGCTAAATAAGCAATTGTTGCGGCGACTAAACTTCCGATGCCGGTTTTAATGGCTTCTGTGGAACCGCGTTCATCCCAAACAATACACATCCGTTCTATGACCATGGTTAAAATCACCATTGGGAATAAAGCAATCGACAATCCGCGTTCAATGCCAAATTGCTGGCTGAAAATAGTGGCCAATAACATCAGCATTACAACCACGATCAATATTGCGGTTAACCGCGGCACCAAAAGCAAGCGCAATTGATCCAGATAAAAACGTACGGAAAGTCCGGCAGCAACAATAAAGGTAAATAAAATAATACCCGTCAATAATTGCGTTTCACGAAAGGCCAGTGCGATTAATACTGGCATGAAGGTGCCAAAAGTGGCTACCCCGACAAAATTACGTAAAATTAAAATAATAAAAGCACCAATAGGGACAGTTAACAAAATTTGATAAACATATTGTGTTTTGACCGGCAAATTAAATAGGGACAATAGTTGAAGCTTTGATTGCTTTTGGTCGCCAAGAATTTGGGCTAACTCTAAGGCATTGACAGGGTCGGCAGAGACTGCAATTGAAAATTGCGTTTGTGATCCGCCTTCGACGTGACTGAGGGGCTCATTGCCATATTGCCAAATTAGAAAGTCTTCTGCTAAACCTGCTTGTGTGGTTTGTGGATCCAGGTAAATCCAATTCTCTTGATCGTAGACCGCAATAAAAGTATCCAGGGTCACAGACTTTTGAGGCTTCAACATTAAGCCTCTGATCTGCTCTGCATAAATATACGCCTGGTTGAGCACAGTGACTGTTTGCTGCACGATATTTAACGGCGTATAGTTGCGCTTCATCAACACTGCGGCATTATTATCATTCTGGTCATTCAAAATTTTAAGCACTTCAATCGCGAAAGTTTGAATATCTGCTGAACGTTCACGCACGTCGGAGACAATGGCATCGATGGCAAATTGCTCGGTTTCTGAAAGTTCAACCTCAGTCATTACCTCGGGTGCTTTTAGCGGCGATACATGGACACCTGAACGATAGAAAACAGCACGGTAATATAAGGACTGTAAACCTTTGGCACGTCGGATCGACCAAGAAGATAAACGATTAGGACCTTTTTTTTGCGCTGTGACGCCATAATTACGCGAAATAAAGGTTTCATCGAGGCTGTCAAAACCTGGCGGCTGGCTAGGAATATAAAAGGAGGCTTTGATTGGGCCGTTGCCGGCTTGAAAGCGTAGATTTGCCTCGACCACCCAGGTTTCCTGGGTAGCAGTTACTTGAAGAGGCACTTGTAAAACCAACCAGCGATACATGAATAGACCTATGCCGATGACAAGTAGCGTCATTATCAGTATTACTAAATGGGTGTTTCGTAGTCGCATCACGCTTCATTACAGCTTAATTTTTGTTTAAATTCAACATTGGGATCAATGAGGGCAGCAAATTTTATTAAGGCCTTGCGCCCAATTAATACAGGGTAAAGAAGATTTTGACGATTGGTTAAATTCATTTCTATCTCATGGATCTGATTACCAATGCATATCTGTATTTTAATCACTGGACGTTCATTGAGTGGGGCGATTTGTCCCAATGCGCCTTCTTCGATCCGTCCTTTAATACGACTGACCCGTACTAATTTTCGAGTAAAAGCCGTTAAAGTACCGTTGGCAGCAGGCACCTCAAAGCTGACCCAAGTTTCATCTTCTTGCTCGAATTGTTCAATATTAACAGCATACAAGGAGGCGGTTGTGGCACCACTGTCAATACGTGCTGCCAGCGTTAAATCTTCCGGCAAAAGTGTCACATTCTCAACATAGCCGAAAATGGGGCGCACCTCTTCTGTGCTTGCTGCATGCGTAGAAACCATTGCGCTCATCCATAATAATGTGAGTAAATATCGACTGTACCTTATAAATTTTTTCATCATTTTTATTGTTAAGCCTTCTATTCAACAGTATAGGATGTTGCACGCTAAGTTGGTATACGTGAATCTAAATTTCGTCGGCTAATGTGGCACTTACGCCAAGATACTGTTTCGGTTGTAATTGTTTTAACTGTTTTTTTGCATGTTCGGGGAGATCTAATCCATCAATGAAGTGATGCAGTGCGGATTGGTCAATGCTTTGTCCACGAGCCAAAGTTTTCAATTGCTCATAAGCATTGGCGACCCCGTAACGGCGCATCATCGTTTGTACGGCTTCAGTTAGGACGTCCCAGTGTTTATCTAAGGCCTGCAACATGAGTTCTCGATTGGCTTGTAATTTTTTGGTGCCTTTTTGTAAGGCTTGCCAAGCCAGATGGCTATGTGCAAAAGCGACGCCTAAATTGCGTAATAGGGTTGAATCGGTTAAATCGCGTTGCCAACGTGAGGTTGGCAATTCGTTGGCCAAGTGATTGAATAGGCTACAAGCGATCAGTAAATTACCTTCCGCTTGTTCAAAATCGATGGGATTCACTTTATGTGGCATCGTAGATGAGCCGACCTCATCGGCAACAATGCGCTGGCTGAAATAATTTAGGCTGATATAACCCCAGACATCTCGGGCATAATCGACCAAAATATGATTACAACGGATCATGGCATGACATAGTTCGACAATACTGTCATGCGGCTCAATTTGTGTGGTGTAAGCGTTGTGCGTTAAACCTAAATCTTCAACAAATTTTTGACAGTGCCCACGCCAATCCACCTCTGGATAAACGCAATAGTGCACATTAAAATTGCCGACCGCGCCATTGATTTTAGCCATCAATTGAACCGCTGCAATTTGTTGGCGTTGACGCTGCAGGCGGGCAACAAAATTTGCAATTTCTTTACCCAACGTGGTTGGTACTGCGGCTTGACCATGAGTATGTGCCAGCATGGGGGTTTTTGCTTGATCATGCGCATATTGTTTTAATAGCACAATTAATTGATCAAGTTGTGGCAATACACATTGTTCGCGGGCATTTTTTAAGATTAAAGCATAGGCAAGATTATTAATATCTTCGGAGGTACATGCAAAATGGACAAATTCACACAACGAGGCCAGCGCTTTATGTGCTGCTAATTTTTCTTTTAGAAAATATTCAACTGCTTTCACATCATGATTGGTTTTGCTTTCAATCGCTTTAACCCGCTGGGCATCGGCCATTGAAAATTGCGCAATCATTTGCTCAAGTTGCTCCTGTGCTGCTTTGGCCAGCGGCGGAACCTCAGAAATATCTGGGTTGGCGGCTAGGGCTTGCAGCCAGCGAATTTCGACCAACACACGCTGGTGGATCAAGCCATACTCACTGAATAGCGGCTGTAGTTCACTGGTTTTTGCCGAATAGCGACCATCGATGGGGGAAATGGCGGTTAAGTTACCGAACTGCATAGTTCTTCCGTAGCGTTTATTATGCCCATCGCCCTTAGGTTTTAACCATCGAACTTTGGGAGGATCGGCGCCCATGATCACTTACTTATAGGTAAAATGCAATATAGCGGTGGGTGACTTAAAACTGGGCAAATTACGATTTAACCTTACTTGTTTAAAGAGAGCTTTAAATGAGTAAGGTTAAATCGTATATCTGAATTTATTTTAACCTTAGTTTGGGATATGCAAGATGAGCTTAGACAATCTTTCCTCGGGTCAAATTAGGATGTGCTGTCAATTGCTTTCTAGGTTGAAAGGTGGCGGGTATAGACTTACAACATACCCACAGGCATTTGAATCAAAGGGGTCAGAGTAACTTGATTTAATGATCTGCCTGATATTTTGCAGTATATCCATTGTTATGGATATACTTTATTAGAAAGCCTATTCCTACCTACCCAACAAAAATGAAAAATCAAGTTACTCTGACCCCTTTGATTCTGACCCCTTTGATTCCGTGTGATAGCTACGCATATGAGGGATGTAAACCTTTCTTAGGCCCAATTCTGAATTTAAATAGTTTTAAATTAATTAATTGTCTTGTATTTGTTTAGCACAAGCATTATTCTTAGCAGCCAAAGACAATTAATTAATTCGCGAAAGATTGGTTGTCAAGTCTGATAAAAAGGAGGTGCATAATGAGCAAAAAAGTAACCAATCCACATGATGAGTTTTTTCATGAGAGTATAGGGAACAAGAAATTAGCTCATCAATTACTACAACAATTTCTACCCAAGCACATTCAAGCACAGGTCGATCTAGACACTTTATCAATTTGGCAAAATGAACTCAATTCAAGTGGGTTTGGTCGCATCGTAGCGGATGTTATATACCAAGCACAAATTAAAGGGGCTGATCAGCAAGGAAAGTGTTTGTTTTATTTTCATATCGAACAACAACGTAACCCTCAGCGCCATCTGCCCATCCGCATTTTACAGTATAAGCTTGGCGCACTATCGTTATTCTGCCAGCAAAATCCTGGCGTCCCCTTACCACCAATTTATTCTATGATAATCTACAACGGCACGAAAACTTATCCATACACAGTGAATTTATTTGACATGTTTGCTGAAAGTACCTTTGCTGAAGAGACCTTATGCACGTCGCCATTACTTATTGACTTACCAAGCACGGAGGATGCTGAGATTTATCGTTATCCGTGGTCAGGCAGTATGTTGGGGTTATATAAGCACATCGAGCACTCAGATGAGATTGAGCAATTCGTAAAAAAATTACGTGGATTTATATCTCAAATTGAAAAAGAAGGGGGAATAGGATATATTATGAGTATCTCAAATTATATTCTAAAAGCCAGTAATGCCACTGACTATGAAGTCTTACACAAGTTATTTCATGGTGCAGTATCATCTGAAACTGAGGAGAAAATCATGACATTAGCAGAACATTTGGAGCAGCGAGGCATTGAGCGAGGATATGGGCAAGGTCGTGAGCAAGAAAAATTGGCGATTGCTAAAAGTTTGCTTATTGAGGACGCTGAGCCAGGGTTTGTTGTTAAGACAACCGGCTTAGATTTAAAGACGGTACTTGAATTACAAGCGTCTCTGGATAAAAGCAGTGATGAATAAAGCGTAACGACCCACCGACTATGAAGTCTATACCCGTTATCTTTCAAAGGGAATGCTAAAATTTTTCATTGATCTCGCCACCGCCCAAGCAAATATCTCCCTGATAAAATACGACTGCTTGTCCTGGCGTGATTGCCCGTTGTGGTTCGGTAAAATCGACTTGCCATTGTCCTGAGTTGATTTGTTGCACTTGGCAAGCTTGATCTGCTTGGCGGTAACGGATCTTAGCGTGACAAGCAAGCGGCATTTGTGGTGCTTGGCCGGTGATCCAATGAATGTTTTGGCACAGCAAACGGGCGGCAAATAATCGTGGATGATCTTGGCCTTGTGCGACAATCAAAGTATTACTGGCAATGTCTTTATCAACAACATACCAGGGGGCTTCAGGGTAGTCTTTAAGGCCACCGATATTCAAACCCTGACGTTGGCCCAAGGTATGAAACATTAAACCCTCGTGTTGGCCGATGGTTTGATCCGTCACCGTTTTAATTTTGCCAGGTTGTGCTAATAAATATTCTTGTAAAAACGCTTTAAAAGGGCGTTTGCCGATAAAGCAAATTCCGGTACTGTCCTTTTTTGCGTAATTGATTAAACCATGATCTTTGGCAATTTGTCGGACTTGAGGTTTATCAAGATCGCCCAGCGGAAAGATTGCTTGCCTTAATTGGCTTTGATTTAAAGCATGCAAAAAATAACTTTGATCTTTATTTAAATCGCAGGCTTTGCGCAAAGAGACCGTGTCGTCGCTACGATGCAGGCGCGCATAATGGCCAGTGGCGATCAGATCTGCACCCAGCGTGCGGGCTTTTTCTAAGAAAGCTTTAAACTTAATTTCCTTATTACATAAAACATCTGGGTTGGGGGTGCGTCCGGCTTGATATTCACGGAGGAAATAAGCAAATACACGTTCTTTATATTCGCGTGCGAAATTCACCGTGTGCAGTGGGATCTGCAATTGCGTACAGATCGCCTGTGCATCACTTAAATCTTGTGCTGCGGGACAATAATCTTGACCATCGTCATCGTCCCAATTTTTCATAAACATCGCAGCGATATCATGGCCTTGTTGCTTAAGTAATAAGGCGGTGACGGCCGAATCGACCCCGCCGGAAAGGGCAACGATGATTTTGCTTCGTCGTAGTTTAGACATGTTTAATCAGGTAAAAGCGTGAGTATAACAAAAAATCAATATGATAATTACTTTGCTGTAAGCGTCTGTTATACCCGTTATCCGTCAAAGATGCCTCTAATCTGGGCGCCAAAAAGCTAAACTTCAGGGCTATTGGTACATTTTACTTAAGTGCCCTCTTTGACGGATGACGGGTATAGGTTAAAGAAAATACGGTCAACTTATGATATTATGCGGCAAACACTAATTGAGGAGCAACATTCATGCCTTTTGACAAAATCCAAGTCCCCCAAAGCGGTGAAAAAATCACAGTAAATACAGATAATCACCTTGCTGTGCCGGATAAACCAATTATACCTTATATAGTGGGGGATGGCATTGGTGTGGATGTCACGCCAGTGATGCTGAAAGTGATCAATGAAGCGGTGCGCAGGGCTTATCAAGGCAAAAGGGAGATCGTCTGGATGGAGATCTATGCTGGTGAAAAAGCCAATCAGGTGTATGGGACTGATCAGTGGTTGCCGCAAGAAACCCTGGATGCAATGAAAGAATATATCGTTGCTATCAAAGGTCCGTTGACGACACCGGTGGGCGGCGGCATTCGATCGCTCAACGTGGCCATTCGCCAACAGCTTGATTTATATACCTGTTTACGCCCGATCCGTTATTTCAAAGGGACGCCCAGTCCGGTGCGTGAGCCTTGGAAAACCGACATGGTGATTTTCCGTGAAAACTCAGAAGACATCTATGCGGGGATCGAATGGCAAGCAGACAGCGCAGAAGCAAAGAAAATGATCCAGTTTTTGCAAAAAGAGATGGGTGTTACAAAGATCCGTTTTCCTGAGCACTGTGGTATTGGGGTCAAACCCGTTTCACAAGCGGGCACTTCACGTTTGGTCAGCAATGCCATTCAATATGCCATCGACAATGATCGAGATTCAGTGACCTTAGTACACAAGGGCAATATCATGAAATTCACCGAAGGGGCATTCAAAGAGTGGGGTTATGAGGTAGCGCGGGACAAATTTGGCGCTAAAGCA
>JAZGGN010000228.1:0-6959 GCA_036480475.1 Gammaproteobacteria bacterium | reverse complement strand
CGCCAATCAAGCAGGGGCAGCCTTACCGCACTATCCATGAGCAAACGCAGGTGAGTGTGACGACCATAGGTCGGGTTGCTCGTTGTCTTAATCTTGGCACGGGTGGTTATGATCTCATTTATGGGCGCTTGCAGCGAAAACAGTGCTTACAAGGTAAAGAAGATGCAGACTAATACTCGATTACGCATTGCCATTCAAAAAAAAGGGCGCTTATTTTCAGATTCAATGGAATTGTTAAATCATTGTGGTATCAAAGTACGTTTGGGCAGTAATGCTTTATTTTGCCACAGTGAGAATTTTGCGCTTGATTTTTTATTGGTGCGTGATGATGATATTCCTACTTTGGTCATGGATGAAGTGTGTGATTTGGGCATTGTGGGAGAAAATGTTTTATTAGAGAAAGCACTGCAGCAGCGATCTAAGCATGAAGAAGAACAATATGAACACGTCTGTAAATTAGGTTTTGGTCACTGTCGTTTAGCCATCGCGGTGCCGCATGAGTGTGATTTTAAGGGCATTCAATCACTGGCTGGCTTGCGCATTGCGACCAGTTATCCACAGTTGTTAACGCAATTTTTAAATGAACATAAAATAAAAGCCCAAGTTTTGGGGCTTTCAGGTTCCGTTGAAATTGCACCGCGTTTAGGGATGGCAGAGGCGATTTGCGATTTGGTCTCCACCGGACGCACACTGGAAGAAAATGGCTTAGTTTCCGTAGCCGATGTAATTCAGAGTGAAGCGGTCTTAATTCGATCTAAAAAGCGTCTCGATGCAGAAATGCAAGTGTTGTATGAATTATTATTGCAACGTATTCAGGGCGTGATGCAGGCACAGGAGAGCAAGTATATTATGTTTCATGCGCCGAAAGTGGCCTTGGAAAAGATCAAGCAGTTATTGCCTGGTGCAGAGCAGCTCACCTTATTGCCTTTGGAGGATTGTGAAGATAAGGTGGCTGTCCATGTGGTTTCACCAGAAGAGGTGTTTTGGAATACTCTGGAACGATTAAAAGCGGCAGGGGCAAGTTCGATTTTAGTCTTACCCATTGAAAAGATGTTGCAATGAAAATCCATACTTGGAATACATTAACTGAACAGCAGCAAACGCAATTGTTACAACGTCCCGAATTGCAGTCACAGGAGGATTTACGTGCAAAAACAGCAGAAATCATCGCTGAGGTGCGTGCACGTGGTGATACGGCATTAAAAGATTACACGGTGCAATTTGATCACGTGCAGTTAGATGATCTCACAGTGTCGCCACAAGCTTTTGCTGTGGCAGATGATGTATCGGAGGATGCGCGCGCAGCAATGCAGCTTGCCATACGTCAGATCGAAGCCGTACATCAGGCGCAAATGCCGCAGGAATTAAGTGTTGAAGCGACGCCCGGGGTGAAATGTGTGCGCCAAACACGTCCGATCGCGCGTGTTGGGCTTTATGTGCCGGGAGGATCGGCGCCTTTAATATCAACTTTGATGATGTTGGCGGTGCCTGCTAAAATTGCCGGTTGCCCGTTACGGGTATTATGCACACCACCAAATAAAGATGGCCAGATTGATGCGCATATTCTGGCTGCCGCACAATTGTGTGGTATCGACAAAATCTTTAAAATCGGCGGTGCCCAGGCAGTGGCGGCAATGGCTTATGGCACAGCAACGATCCCTAAAGTCGATAAAATTTTTGGCCCTGGTAATGCTTGGGTCACCCAGGCTAAAATCCTGGTGGCGCAGGATCCACAAGGGGCAAGTTATGATTTGCCGGCAGGGCCATCGGAAGTGTTAGTGATTGCCGATGAAACGGCAAATGCTGAATTTGTGGCCTTGGATCTATTGTCACAGGCAGAGCATGATGTGGCAGCCCAGGTTATTTTATTAACAACATCTATGTTATTGGGGCAGCAAATTTGTGGTACAATTGAGCGTCAGTTGGCAAAGCTGCCACGACGCAAGATTATTGAACAATCCTTGGCGCATAGTCGTTTGCTGGTTGTGGATGATATTGCGACAGCGATCGCGATTAGTAACCGTTATGCACCGGAACATTTGATCATGCAGGTTGCAGAGGCTGAACAACATATGGCAGCGATTCATTATGCCGGTACGGTATTTTTAGGATCAATGGCGGCAGAAGTCTTGGGTGATTATGTGACAGGGTCGAACCATGTGTTGCCAACCTATGGTTTTGCGCGCGTATCTGGCGGCTTAGCGTTAACTGATTTTTTGAAATTTATCAGTTTCCAGTCAATGACCGCTGAGGGTTTACAAGCCATTGGTCCAGCGGCAGAAAAATTGGCTGAAATTGAAGGTTTACATGCGCATCAACAGGCGGTGAGTGTCCGCCTGAAAGATCTTAAAAAAGGTGAGAAATGAAAAGTATTAGCAAATTAATTCGTGATGATTTACAGGGCTTTGCTGAGTATCGTTCAGCAGAAAAGGAGAATGCAGAGGGTGACGGCAACAAGAGTGGTAGAATTTGGCTCAATGCGAATGAGTTGCCCTGGAGTGTTGTTGAATCAGTACCAGAAAACACACACTTAAATCGTTATCCAGAGCAACAACCAGCAGAACTGTTAGAGTTGCTGGCTAAAAATTATGGTGTTAGTACAGATCATCTTTTACTCTCCAGAGGCAGTGATGATGCGATTGATCTATTGGTGCGCTTATTTTGCAATCCAAAATTAGACAGTGTCATGATTTGTCCACCGACTTTTGGCATGTATGAAGTGGCGGTAAAAATACAAGGTGCTAATTTATTCAGTGTGCCTTTGATCCGATCGCAAGACTTTCAATTGGATTTAACAAAAATCTTAGAAGCATGGCGCAGCCATATTAAAATCATTTTTATTAATTCACCGAACAATCCGACGGGAAATTTGATTTCTGTTGATGATATTGCCGTATTATGTAAAACCTTATCGGGTAAAGCAATCATTGTGGTTGATGAAGCCTACATTGAATTTGCAGAAGCAGAAAGCGCTATTAAACTGTTAGATAAATATGAAAATATGGTTGTGTTGCGCACTTTATCTAAGGCTTATGGTCTGGCTGGCGCGCGTTGTGGCATTACATTTTCCAGCCATGAGGTTGTGACCTGGTTACGTAAAGTCATGCCACCTTATCCATTGGCGAGTTTGACTATTGATGCAGTGATCAAAACATTTGAACCTGAAAATATTGCTCGTATCAATGCTTACATTAAAACGGTTGAAGCTGAGCGCGATAAACTGTATGAAGCATTTAAAGAGATCCCCTCCATCACAAAAGTATGGCCGAGTCGAGCTAACTTTATTTTGGTGGAAACCTTCAATGTTGAGAAATTTATTGATTATTGTGTCAAGCAGGGCATTATCGTGCGTAATGTCAGTCACCATGAATCGTTGACCAATTGTGTGCGTATTAGTATTGGTACGCCAGAACAAAATGCGCAATTGTTAGATATTCTTAAAAAGATGCCATAGTTATGTCGCAAGCACCCAAAACTTTATTTATAGATCGTGATGGCACACTCATCATTGAACCAGAAGACAAACAGGTTGATAGTTGCGAAAAGCTGGGATTTATTCCTGATGTTATGCAAGCCTTGTTGCAATTACAAGCGGCTGGTTTTAGCTTAGTGATTGTGACGAATCAGAATGGTATTGGATCAAAGAGTTTTCCTGAAGATGATTTTTGGCGGCCGCAGAATAAAATGATGGATATTTTCACTTCTCAAGGGATCACCTTTTCTGACGTGCTGGTTTGTCCACATTTGGCCGAAGATCATTGTGAATGTCGTAAACCGAAGACAGGGATGGTCAAGGACTATATCACTGAACGAAAATTTGATTTGGATCATTCTTATGTGATTGGCGATCGGGAGACTGATCTACAATTGGCACAGAACATGGGCATTCGTGGCTATCGCATTGGTGCTGAGGGCAGTGAAACCTGGTCGCAAATTACTCGGCAGTTATTGGCTGGATTGCGCCGTGCGCATTTAAAGCGTAAAACCAAAGAAACCGATATTGAGATCACGGTTGATTTGGATCAAGCTGAGCCGATAGTGATTGCGACGGGCATTGGTTTTTTTGATCATATGTTGGCACAATTAGCGCAACATGGTGGCTT
Source organism: Gammaproteobacteria bacterium (assembly GCA_036480475.1). Classification (GTDB taxonomy): domain Bacteria; phylum Pseudomonadota; class Gammaproteobacteria; order JAZGGN01; family JAZGGN01; genus JAZGGN01. Next base: position 2,856 of record JAZGGN010000228.1, on the reverse strand, counting down.
TAATCTGCGATGCCAAGCCCAGGGCGATTTGCATATTGATGAGCACCACTTGGTGGAGGACACCGCTTTGGTGTTGGGGGGGGCTTTGCGTAAAGCCTTGGGTGAAAAGATTGGCATTGCGCGTTATGGTTTTTTATTGCCGATGGATGAAGCCCTAGCCCAGGTCGCGATTGATTTAAGTGGACGACCTTACTGCAAAATCAAAGCGGATCTCAAGCGAGAAAAAATTGGTGAATTTCCGACTGAACTTGTCGATCATTTTTTTCAATCTTTTGCACAGGCACTGGGTGCGGCAATTCATATCGAAGTCGAAGGTGACAATGCGCATCATATGGTCGAAGCGATGTTTAAAAGTGTGGGTCGTGCTTTGCGACAAGCCTTCAGCAAGCAAGGCGAAGGCATAGCGAGTACCAAAGGCGTATTATGATCGCCTTGATTAGTGCGTGTGGATCCAATTTTTCCTCCGTGTGCTTTGCTTTAGAACGTCTTGGTTATGAGGCGACTTTGACTAATGATGCTGAAAAGATTAAAAGTGCCAGCCATGTGATCTTACCAGGCGTTGGTCATGCGGCTTATGCCATGGGGCAGTTAGAAAAATACGATTTAATTCATGTGATCCCACAGTTAACCCAGCCAGTGTTGGGTATTTGTTTAGGCATGCAATTATTATTTACTGAAACTGCCGAAGGCGAAGTGCGTGGTTTAGATGTTTTCTCAGGAAAAATTACCCCTTTGCCAGCTAAAAAAGGCTATACCTTGCCACATATGGGGTGGAATCAATTAGACATCAAGCAAAAGGATAGCCCATTGATGCTTGAGGTTGATAATCATGCCTATGTTTATTTTGTACATAGTTATGCAGCGCCTATTGGGGATTACACCGTGGCTGCAAGTCACCATAGCGAAAAATTTTCTGCTATTGTTGCGCAAGATAATTTTTATGCCACCCAATTTCACCTTGAGCGCTCAGCAGCGGTTGGGGCAACAGTGTTAACTAATTTTTTAAAGTTATGATTATCATCCCTTCTATTGATTTACACCAAGGTGAATGTGTCCGTTTATATCAAGGGAAATTTGATCAAGTGACGGTATATCATGATGATCCGATGACTATTGCGAAAGACTATTGTCGGCAAGGCGCAAGCCATTTGCACATTGTTGATTTAGATGGCGCCAGGCGAGGTGAAGTACAGCAAAGTGAATTGGCCTTAAAAATTCAGGCTGCCAGCGGTTTGCAGGTGCAGATCGGCGGCGGCATACGGACTTATGAAGATGTTAAGCAATTATTAGACAATGGTATTCATCGTGTTGTGGTGGGTAGCTTAGCGGTGTCTCAGCCAGACTTAGTCAAGCAATGGTTGTGTGAATTTGGTGTTGAACAGATCGTTTTGGCGCTTGATGTGCGTTATAACGAGGAGAAAATACCACAGGTGAGTACAGTGGGTTGGCAGCAAGATTCAGCGTTAAGCTTGTGGGATGTGTTGGATGAATATCAGGAAGTTGAGGTGCGTCATATTTTGTGTACCGTGATTGATCGTGATGGTGTTTTAGGTGGCCCTGATTTAGATTTATATAAAAAATTTCGCTTGGATTATCCACAGTTGCAATTACAAGCCTCAGGCGGTGTTTCTTGTCTGGATGATCTTAAAGCACTGAAAAAATTAAAGGTTTCCGGTGTGATTATTGGTAAAGCCTTGTATGAGAAAAAATTCACTTTAGCCGAGGCGTTAGCGGTGGGTGATCCCCCGCCTCGTCATTGCCCGGCGTGACCGGGCAATCCAGGATCGATGCAATAAGAGGGGTGACAGTTCATGCTCGCTAAAAGAATTATTCCTTGCTTAGATGTAAAAGACGGTAAAGTCGTTAAAGGGGTACGCTTTCGCGAACATCAAGTCGTTGGTGATATTGTCGAATTAGCAGAACTGTATTGTCAAGCTGGTGCTGATGAATTGGTATTCTATGATATTACGGCCAGCAGTGAACAGCGCTCAGTGAGTAAAACCTGGGTTAAAGACGTCGCTCGGAAACTAGACATTCCTTTTTGTGTTGCTGGCGGTATTCGTAGTCTAGCGGATGCTGAAGTCGTATTAAACTCAGGTGCAGATAAAATTTCAATTAACACCCCTGCACTGGAAAATCCAGCCTTGATTAATCAATTGGCAGACACCTTTGGTGTACAGTGTGTGGTGATTGGTGTTGATAGTTTAACAGTGGATGATGATTACCAAGTCTATCAATATACAGGCGATCCAAATAGAACCTGTGCAGCCAAGCGATCGACATTATCCTGGATCGAAGAAATACAGCAACGTGGTGCTGGTGAAATCGTGTTAAATTGCATGGATCAAGATGGGGTTCGCCAAGGTTATGATATTGAGCAGTTGAAAAAAGCACGTGCAATGACGACCTTACCTTTGATTGCTTCTGGTGGTGCGGGCAATGAAGCGCACTTTTATGATGTTTTTGATTTGGCAGATGTTGATGGTGCTTTAGCCGCGAGTGTGTTTCATCGCAATATTATCAATATTGGCGAATTAAAAAAATATTTAAAAACTAAACATATAGAGGTGCGATTATGAAAAAAGCAGTGATCGCTTTATCAGGTGGTTTGGATTCCACAACGTGCTTAGCAATAGCTAAAGCACAAGGTTTTTCTTGTTATGCCATGACCTTTGATTATGGTCAACGCAATGATGCAGAACTTGTCGCAGCAAAGCGTGTTGCCCAAGCGCTGGGTGTGGTTGAACACAAAATTTTTGCAATTGATATTGCTCAGTTTGGTCATTCTGCCTTGACGGATATGAGTTTAGATTTGCCGACAGAGATTGGCCTGGGTATTCCAATTACTTATGTGCC
>JAZGGN010000227.1:0-2848 GCA_036480475.1 Gammaproteobacteria bacterium | reverse complement strand
TTTAAGTGCGAATTAACAAGAGGACAGGATCGTCTTGATTGTGAAACGAATCAACCCGCAGATGGTTTTGTGTTTGCTTGCTGTGATATAGGGGTGCTGCCAGCATTAGAGGTGGGTTGGCAACATGCTCTAACCAATCTTTGATTCGCGGCCTTCAATTAAGCGAACAATGTTAGACCAGTGTTTAATCAAGATGAATATATTCATAATGATTAAGGGGACGAGGTAATAACGATTGATATATAGAGGTGAGGTTAATATGCTCAGGGTGATGGCCGCGATTGAGGCCAGTGAAGAATAGCGTGTCAGCTTGGCGATACTTACCCAAATCAGTATGGCAATGAGACAGAGAAGCATATTGAGGCCAAAAAAACCACCCAAGGCTGGCGCGACACCCTTTCCTCCCTTAAAATGAAAGAAAACTGGAAAAATATGACCGAGGACGGCGGCAAGCGCGACCCAAGCCAATGCCATGTCGGTCACTCCCAAAAGTTGTGCGAACCACACAGGGAGTAAAGCTTTCAAGGCATCTGCGCATAAGACGATGGCCGCTGGCTTTCTACCGGAAAGGCGCAGTACATTAGTTGCTCCAGCATTTTGTGAGCCTTGGCTGCGTGGATCAGGCAGATTGAAGAGGCGAGAAACAATGGTTGCGCTTGATAATGATCCAATGAGATAGGCAAGGATAATAAAGATTATACTCAAATGATTGTCTCCACAAAAATTTGATAAACAAGATATACTCATTATGAGTGGGGTTATAGTAGCATATATTGAGGAATGTAATGAGCAGAAAAAAAGATAATTTGATTTGGATAGATTTGGAAATGACAGGTCTAGATCCAGATCGTAATCGTATTTTAGAAATTGCAACGGTAGTTACCAATGCAGAGTTATCGATTATTGCAGAAGGGCCAGTGAGAGCGATCCGACAGCCGCAAGCGCTGCTCGATGGTATGGATAACTGGAATCAAACGCAACATGGTCGATCGGGCTTACTTGAGCGTGTTAAAACAAGTACCGTGGATGAACTAACGGCCGAAAATGAGACCTTGGAATTTCTTGAACAGCATGTCAAGGCAGGGCAATCGCCAATGTGTGGTAACAGTATTTGTCTGGATCGTCGTTTTTTATATCTCTATATGCCTGAGTTAGAAAAATACTTCCACTATCGCCATATTGATGTCAGCACATTAAAAGAACTCGCCCGTCGTTGGGCGCCGACCATTTGCAAAGGTTTCCAAAAAACAAGTAAGCACTTAGCCTTGAGTGACATTAAGGATTCAATAGAAGAACTGGCTTATTATCGCGAGTACTTCTTTAAATGAGCAAATAAAATGGCACATTCATTACCACATCGATTATATTCAGTTGCACAAATTCGCGAAATAGAGCGTTTGGCGATTGAAGAATACCAAATTGTTGCCTCTGATTTGATGGAAAGAGCAGGGGAGGCGGCTCATCGTATTATGTTACGTCGTTTTTCACAGCTTAAAAAAATAATCATTTTTTGTGGTAAGGGTAATAATGGGGGCGATGGTTATGTACTGGCGAGGTTGGCTCATCATCATGGCATTAAGGTTTGTCTTTACAGTTTATGCCAAATTGATGAACTACCACCGGTCGCGCAAGCGGCTGCCAAGCATTGTCAAAAAGCAGGCGTTCATATTCACTATGAATTTGACAAAATTGATCAGGATGCAGATTTATTAATTGATGCGTTACTGGGGATCGGTATTCGCGGTACGGTGCGTGATCCAGTACTCAGTGTGATTGAAAAGATAAATCGAGCGCATATTCCAGTATTAGCGATAGATATTCCTTCCGGTTTGGATGCAGACAATGGGGGCGGACAGGCAGTGGATGCAGATATAACAGTCACTTTCATTGGTTTAAAGCAGGGCATGTTGACAGCCGCTGCACCCGCCTATTGTGGTCAGATCTATTGTGATGATTTAGCCTTACATACTTTAATTGATAAAGTTGAATACAGTGGTGAGCGTCTGGATTGGCAACAATTACGCCGGAGATTTTCACCGCGTCCGCGTGATGCACACAAAGGAAACTTTGGTCATGTGTTAGTTGTGGGTGGGGATTATGGTATGAGTGGTGCTGTGTGTATGGCAGCACAAGCAGCGATGCGTGTTGGCGCAGGTTTAGCTACAGTCGCAACGCATTTAGAACATGTGGCTGTTGTTTCAGGTTACCATCCTGAATTGATGTGCTACCCCGTTGAAGATAAAAAAACATTGCAGCCTTTATTAGATAAAGCGACGGTTGTTATTCTGGGCCCAGGCTTAGGTCATTCTGTTTGGTCACAGATGTTATTTAAAGCAGTTTTGGCTAGAGACTTGCCTATCGTGATGGATGCCAGTGCATTGAATTTATTGTCTGAGCAAATCAAAAAGCGAGATAATTGGATTTTAACGCCACACCCGGGTGAAGCAGGCCGCTTATTGACAATCTCTTCTCAAGAAATACAGGCAGATCGTTTCGCTTGTGCACTTGAATTACAGCAGAAAACAGGGGGAGTCGTGGTATTAAAAGGGGCCGGCACGATCATTCAAGCAGAGAATCAACACCCTTACTTATGTGATGGTGGTAATCCCGGTATGGCCAGTGGCGGTATGGGTGATGTTTTAAGTGGCATCATTGCTGGATTACTGGCACAGGGGTATTCTTTACTGTCAGCTGCACAAACAGGGGTTAGCCTGCATGCGCGCGCGGGCGATATTGCGGCAAAACAAGGTGAGCGTGGCTTGTTAGCAACTGATCTAATTTGCGCTCTACGTAAATTGGTTAACTTATAATTAAAATCTTGCTTTTATACCCGTTATCCGTCAAAGAG
>JAZGGN010000226.1:0-4284 GCA_036480475.1 Gammaproteobacteria bacterium | reverse complement strand
AGCCGCAGCTTTTATTGTTTTTTTTATTTGATTTGGGAACATGGTTTTGATCCTACTTCTGCTCATGGGTTGAGGTGAAGTATATCAAGTTTTTCTATGGGGAGTTATTTAATTTGAGATCCCTAAGGCATATTACTTAAGGGATCGCTTGAAGAAAATAAAGAATTTTGAGGCTCAGGATAAGAATGGAGATACCTTACTCATAACAGCTGCCAAACGTGGGGCATATTGTTATGTTCAGTTATTGTTAGAAGGCGGAGCAGATGTTAATGCTGTTAATAACCGAGGTTTTTCTGCCTTAGAAGAAGCAGTTTGGACCAAGGCTTTTAATGAAGATGTTATAAAAGCAATAATTAAAGGAAGACCAGACGCACGCGCAAAGCAGTCAGCACTGGAAATTTTGTCTGCTCGTCCTACAGATTCTTATAATGGTAAGCGCAGGCTAGAATCACTTAAAAATAAGATGGCTGAGGTTCGATCACTATTGGTAGGTCAACCTGGAGCAGTGTCATCACCACCACCTGTTGTTCGTAGACAGTTGCGAGGAAAAGAAAGTCAAGTGGGTGGAGCGTTGCGAAGCGAGTTGGCTCCTAGTGGGTCGGCAAGCAGGGTGCAGTTGCAAAGTCGCCTTGCTTTTTTCCAAGCTCCGCGTCATCCGCTTGCTAGTAGTAGTAGCGCTTTAAGAGGTAACAACCCTGGACCTCGTTCCACTTAAGGACCGCCATTCTGCCTGGCAAACAGGCGCATCTAACTTAAACCAGCGAGCATAGCATTGTTGTACCACTTTGCTTTGTTCGCTGAGGATGCCGGATAAAACAATTTGTCCGTCTTTTTTCAATAATTCGACAAAGCGTGGTGCCAATTCGATTAAAGGGTTAGCCAAGATATTGGCGACTAAGATGTCAGCCTTTATTGCCTGACATTGTTGTGGGAGTGCTGTCATTATTTGATCTGCATCAATCTGATTGCGCTTGGCATTATCGCGACAGGCAAGCAAGGCTTGTGGATCGCGATCAATGGCAAAGATTTTTTTCGCGCCCAGTTTAGCCGCCACTAAAGCTAGAATCCCGGAGCCGCAACCATAATCAATCACCGTTTTATTTTTTAAATCTTGTTCAGTTAGCCATTGAATACACATGGCAGTGGTTGGGTGGGTGCCTGTGCCAAAAGCCAGTCCTGGATCGAGGTGCACTTTAATTAAGTCATCTTTGGGCAGTGCGTGCCAAGTTGGACAGATCCATAAGCGTTGATTAAAGCAGATCGGACGACAATATTTCTGCCAACTTTGTTGCCAATCTTCACCATGTAAGGCTTCAATTTTATAAGGTAGTTTTGGGTATTGTTGGTTTAATAAATGCAATGCTGCCGTAATTTGTGTACGTTGCTTAAATAAGCCAATGATGAATGTTTGCCGCCATAATGGTGTGCTATTTAAGTCGGGCTCGTAGATCGGATCGTCTTGTGCATCTCTCAGAGTCACTGCATCCGCGCCAGCTAATGAAAGTACATCGCTTATCCAATCGCTGTCCGCATTTTGTTTCGGGGAAATGATGAGTTGTTGCCACATGTCTTTTAGCCTATGAACCTGGGAAAAGAAGCTGCCAGTAAGTAAATTGTAGGATCTTTTTGAGTGTGTTCATAGATCTTCTGTTCTTTTTTGCTCACACGAATAAATTTGTTTCTAATTACGAAAGCAATAAATAGCTTTCTATTTTAGTATATCCTATGTATTCTTTAACCTGAAAGAAGCAACTAGGGTGTGTCGTCAATTCACTAGGTGAGACCTAACCCATTGATTTTCGAACACCGTAGCGCAGCGTACTCGGGGTCAGCTGAGATTAGCTGTTTTTTCCTAGTCAATATAGGTGTTATAGCAGGTGAAAATTATAATCCTTGGTGCCGGTCAAGTAGGATATTCACTTGCCGAGCATCTCGCCACAGAGTCCAATGATATCACGTTAGTTGATATAAACAGGCAATTACTTCAGACCTTACAGGAACAGAGTGATATTCGCACCATTATTGGTAAAGCGGCTTATCCTGATACCTTGCGTCAAGCGGGCGTTGAAGAGGCAGATATGGTTATTGCCGTTACAAATAGTGATGAGAGTAACATGCTGGCTTGCCAAGTCGCGCATTCGCTTTTTAATGTCCCCACTAAAATAGCCCGCGTTCGAGCTGCCCAGTTTTCTGAATTACAAAGTATTTTTCGTGATGAAGCTATTCCTGTAGATATTTTGATCAGCCCCGAAGTCATGGTGACTAATTTCATCACAGAACTGGTTAAATTTCCAGGAAGTTTGCAAGTTCTTGAGTTTGCCGGTGGTCGAGTATTGTTAGTCGCAGTGAGGGCAATTCAAGGCGGCGCTTTGCTGGCTAAACCGCTTGGTATTCTCCTACAAAGCCTTTTGCCTAATATTGATGTACGTATCGTCGCAATTTTCCGTCGGAAACAAGCCATCGAAGTAAGTAGTCAAACGATAATTGAACCGGATGACGAAGTATTCTTTTTAGCTGCGCAATCTAAAGTACATCAAGTGATCAGCCTGATGCGTCCTGTCATAGAACCGTACAAGCGAATTATCATAGCGGGTGGTGGCAACATAGGTTTACATGTAGCCCGAGCTTTGGAAAATAAACATTTGACTAAAGTGATTGAAGTAGATCCTTATCGCTGCAAAATTATTGCTGAAACATTAGAGAATGCGATGGTAATTAAGGGAGATGCTTCTGATAAGCCGCTACTTCTAAATGAAAATATTGCTAATACAGATATATTTTTTGCTTTAACCAACAATGATTATACTAATATTATGGCCGCATTAATGGCGAAAAAATTGGGTGCTCGTAAGGTAATGGCTTTAATTACTAAGCCCGCTTATATAGAACTCATCGAAGGTGGAGAAATTGATATTGCTGTTTCTCCCAAGCAGCTAACTGTGGATAGTGTGTTAAGCTATGTTCGCCAGAGTGGTGTTGCTCGTGTACATACTTTGCGTCATGGTGCGGCTGAAGCTATTGAAATGGTCGTACAGGGCAGCGCAGATAATTCCAAAATTTCTGGTCGCAGAATTGAGCAACTTAAATTGCCACAAGGCGTCACTATCGGTGCAATTGTACGCGGTGAAGATATTATCATGCCTCATCATGAGACAGTGATCCAGTCAGGAGATCACGTCATCTTATTTTTATTAGATCGAAAGTATCTTGGAAAAATTGAACGATTATTTCAAGCTAAGGAACGGTCATGAAATAACTTCCCGTTTTTGCTTTCAGATCCCTGTCCCGGTACTCTGGGATATGTTAGATTGAATGGTTACGATTGGGAAAAACTGACACACTACTTGGGGTAATTCGATGATTTTTCAATTAAGTAACGATTCAAGGTGATATGAAGGTAATATATATACTCGTGATCTTTGAAAGAGGGTACTTAAGTAAAATTTACCAATAGCTCTGGAGTTTAGCTTTTTGGCGCCTAGATGGGGGGGTAGATTTGGACAAAAACACGGAAAATCACGCGGATTTTAGTACGTCTAAATGACAAGGGATTTTCCGTGTTTTTGTTCAAAGATGCCCCCAAGATGGGATGCCAAAATGCCCTGTTTGAAAGATCACGGGTATAAAACCGAGAAGTGTGTCGTGTCCGTTCCTAAGTCCTAATCTTTGAACCTGGAAAAAGTGAGATCTCCCGATGCTAATTAAAACTATTTTTCATGTTCTTGGCTTGTTGCTCTTAATATTCAGTTTGACCTTTTTACCCCCGATGATTGTGTCATATATTTATCATGATGGCACAATCCCTGTTTTATTTTTATCATCGGCTTGTAGTTTCTCAGTGGGTCTCATTTTATGGTTTCCTTTTAGAGGAAGACAAAGCAACTTGCGAGCCCATGATGCTTTTATCATCGTTGTTTTACTCTGGGTGATTGCATGTTTATTTGGTTCACTGCCCTTTTATTTTTTGGAAGCAGTTGACATTGCCTTTGTCGATGCTTTTTTCGAAACAGTTTCTGGTATTACTACAACAGGTTCTACAGCATTAGTTAACCTTGAGCAATTACCACTCTCGATACTCTATTATCGACAACAACTCCAGTTTTTAGGCGGTATAGGTATTATTGTCATGGCAGTAGCCATTTTGCCAATTTTAGGTATTGGTGGATTACAATTATTACGTGCTGAAATTTCTGGCCCAATCCAAGACACGAAGTTAACGCCTCGTATCGCTCAAACTGCTAAGGCCTTATTGTCTATCTATTTATGTTTAACTGTTGCTTGTAT
>JAZGGN010000225.1:0-4533 GCA_036480475.1 Gammaproteobacteria bacterium | reverse complement strand
AGCCGCAGCTTTTATTGTTTTTTTTATTTGATTTGGGAACATGGTTTTGATCCTACTTCTGCTCATGGGTTGAGGTGAAGTATATCAAGTTTTTCTATGGGGAGTTATTTAATTTGAGATCCCTTATTGGTTTTAACCAAACGGCTAACGGCTCTTACAACACTGCTCGGTGACTGTTTATAGAGAGACAAGTTCCTATAGCCAAACACTCGCTCTGGTGCAAAATGATAGATGGATTGGTTGATTTGTGCTTGGATATTCATTTTAGTTACCTCTATTAGTTGAGTATACAGTTAATACCAAGAATATTCAAGTTTTTCTCGTGAAAAACATGACGTAATGATGCTTTTTATTATCATGTTTTCCTCAATTTTAGCCACATATTACTGAGATGTAGGCGAATTTGCACTAGAAATACAAATTATCTTAGAAAATGCGTTTCTAGCGTAAATATCAAAAATTTGGGGTGCTGGTATTGATAGTTTCCCTAACTAAAGCTACAATCCCAATAGACTCATCTGCCAGGTGTAGAAGGAGCATTCAAAAGCGTCTTTATGGCGCTTTTAGCCTTTTCTAGGATTATTCACGTTCTGTTGTTCATCTTCACGGGGCAAGCAGTTACTATTTCTTTAGCAATACATACACAGCACCTGTACCGCCATCTTTTGCTTGTGCCGAGCAAAAAGTCAGCACTTGCCTGAATTGACGTAACCAAATATTGACGAGGTTCTTCAAAATCGGATGTTGTGCTTGCGAACGGTTGCCTTTACCGTGGATGATGCAAATAATACGGTGATGGTTGAGATTGGTTTGATGAATAAATTGGCTTAAAGCTGCTCTGGCTTGCTCAATATTCATGCCGTGTAAATCGAGGTTGGCTTCGATAGGGAGTTCGCCACGTTTGAGTTGACGCAGCGTTTTTGGCAAAATGCCGGGTTGGGCGAAAAACAAGGGACCTTCGGCACTGACGGCATGTTGGATCTCATCAAGGTGGTCTTTTAAATGTAGGTGTGTGTTGTCGTTTGAAGGGCGTTGCAGTATCACCGCGGTGGGCTTTTTGAGGGTGTGTTCGCTTCTTCGTTGGCTTTTATTCAGCGGCGCGACATCTTTCATTGCACTGCGAAATAAGGCGCGTTGTTCCGGTGTGATTGTCGGTTTTTTCATTATCTCTGCGGTTTGTTACAATGATTAGAAACAATCCTAAAAAAAGCAGTTGACAGTCAGTAACTCGCACAATTCTTTGATTCATTTAGCGATATAAAAAAAGTGCTTATTACCATTAAGGTAACCCCGCATTTTTTTATTACGCTATCTAAATCAAATAGTTGCACGATTTATCTGCCTGCAACTGCCTTTTCTAGGATAATTGTGCAATTGTAGCACAAGTAGACGGTAGACAGAAGTTACAAAAATGAAAATTTCTCCTGATCCCCTAATCACGGTCGCGGATATCCTCGCTTATGGTGAAGCTTATCTTGGCGAACATGATCTATATTATGGCCACGGTTTTGATAATCCCTGGGATGAAGCCTTAGCATTGGCTTTACACGGCTTAAAGATTGCTTATTCTGCGGCGGATGCACGTTTGTTGCAAAGAAAATTAAGTGACACTGAAAAAACCAATATTTTATCGCTATTCCAATGCCGTGTAGAACAGCGGATCCCCGTCGCTTATTTAAAGCAATCTGCTTATTTTTCAGATCTTGTAATTTATGTCGATGAACGCGTTTTGATCCCGCGTTCGCCGATCGCTGAGTTAATTGAACAGCAATTGTGTCCTTGGTTGGTGCCTGATAAGGTGAGGCGGATCCTTGATTTAGGCACGGGGTGTGGTTGTATTGCGATTGCTGCAGCGTGTGCTTTTCCACAAGCACAAGTGGATGCAGTCGATACCTGTCAAGATGCGCTGGCAGTGGCACAAATCAATTGTGATAAACATGGCGTGGCTGAGCGCGTCCATGTGATCCATTCTGATATGTTCAGTGCGTTGTTTGCAAAATATGATTTAATTATCAGTAATCCACCCTATGTGCCGCCTGAGGAAATCAAAGTATTGCCGCAGGAATATCAATATGAGCCGCATGGTGCTTTAGCGGCAGGCGCAGATGGTTTATTATATGTAGCATCGATATTAAAAGAAGCCGGGCAGTATTTAACACCTGAGGGGATTTTGGTGGTTGAAGTGGGTAATGCACAAGCCGCCTTAGAACAACGTTTTCCTCATCTCCCTTTTTTATGGCTAGAATTTGAACGTGGTGGGCAAGGTGTGTTTTTATTATCGTTACCGCAGTTAGGATTGGTGGAGGCAAAGCATGTCAGGTAATACATTTGGTGTTTTATTTACAGTCACGACCTTTGGCGAAAGCCACGGGCCTGCTTTAGGATGTGTGGTTGACGGCTGTCCGCCCGGTTTAGCCTTAAGTGAGGCCGATATTCAAAAGGACTTGGATCGCCGTCGTCCCGGTACGTCGCGTTATACTACCCAGCGTCGCGAGCCGGATCAAGTGAAGATTTTATCCGGTGTTTTTGCAGGGCAAACCACCGGAACTCCCATTGGTTTATTGATTGAAAATGCAGATCAAAAGCCAAAGGATTATTCCAATATTAAAGATTTATTTCGTCCTGGTCACGCTGATTTTACGTACCAGAAGAAGTATGGGTTGCGCGATTATCAAGGGGGAGGGCGTGCATCAGCACGTGAAACTGCAATGCGGGTGGCAGCCGGCGCGATTGCTAAAAAATATTTGCAGCAAACGTATGGCACTTTAATCCGCGCTTACCTGGCGCAGATCGGAACCGTGGTGATTGACAAAGTGGATTGGTCCATCGTTGATACGAATCCATTCTTTTGTCCGGATGCAGACAAAATTCCTGAATTAGAAACCTTAATCAATCAGATCCGTAAGCAAGGTGATTCTATCGGTGCACGGATCTGTACGGTTGCCAGCGATGTGCCGGTGGGTTTGGGTGAGCCTGTGTTTGCTAAATTAGATGCTGAGATTGCCGGTGCGATGATGGGTATTAATGCGGTGAAAGGGGTGGAAATTGGTGCGGGCTTTGGATCGGTCAAGCAAAAGGGTAGTGAACATCGTGATGAAATCACACCAGAGGGTTTTTTAAGTAATAATGCGGGTGGGATTTTAGGCGGTATTTCAAGTGGCCAAGAGATTGTTGTCAATATCGCTTTAAAACCGGCGTCGAGTATTATAAAACCAGGTCGCACGGTAGATATCCATGGTGAAACGGCAGAAGTTGTGGTGAAAGGGCGTCACGATCCCTGTGTTGGTATTCGTGCTGCACCGATCGCCGAGGCGATGCTGGCTTTGGTGTTAATGGATCATGCTTTGCGCCATCGGGCGCAGAATTATGATCATTTAACGAAATAGCGGCAGTGATACGTAATACACCCACTTTCCCAATCTTAATACTGCTATTTGTTATTTTGCTCGAAGGGTTTGTCACCATTTCTGTTGAGATTTTGGCAATTCGTCAATTGATCCCTTTTGTCGGTAACAATGTCATTGTGACCAGTTTAATCATCGGTGTTTTCCTACTTTTTTTAGCGCTGGGCTACCGTCGTGGTGGCAGTTATCATGAAAATTTTCGCGAAATTCTGTTGGTTAACTTTACAAAAGCGGCTATTATTTTAGGCATTGGTTTATCTTATGCATTTGTCGCTTTATTTTTCCGAACCATGCGCGATAGTATGGTATTGCATCCGTTGGTCGATTTAAGTATTTATCTGCTGATTGTGCTTGCCCCCTTAGTTTATATTTTGGGTCAGACGGTGCCCATTACGATGAATTTATTTAAAGGTCAAACCATCGGTGCAATCAGTGGTAGGGTTTTATATTTAAGTACCTTGGGTTCTTTTTTAGGTGCGGTGTTAACCAGTTTGCTATTACTCAATTTTGTGGGTGTGGCTTGGTCAGTGTTTGCTAATTATCTTATTTTATTTTTTCTATCTTTCTTGTTGGTTCATTCTTTTAGAAAGAATTTCGTACGTTTATTGATATTAGTGGTAGGTTTAATACTTGTCTATGTTTTAAATGTTACTTTCGAAAAAGATTATTTTGTCCATACCAACAATTATGCCAATTACCGTGTGCAGGATGGTTTTGAGATCGCGCCCGGGGATGTTGGCAAAGCTTTTATCGTCAACCAATCGATAAGTTCTTTTATCAATGAAGCAGGCCAAGGCGCACGCTATGTTGAGCTTATTAAACGTTTACTCTTTCAAGAGTTGGCGTTACACAACAAAGAAATTTTAATTGTTGGTGCGGGTGGTTTTACTTTATCGATGGCTAATATTTATGGCAATATATTTACATATGTTGATATCGACAAAGATATTAAAGCAGTGGCGGAAGAATATTTTATTGGCAATATTGAAGGCGAATTCATCGTCGAAGATGCGCGTGTCTTCTTCGACCAAACGGATCGACGCTTTGATGTTATTATTTCTGATGCTTACCAAGATCAACGTTCGATCCCAGCTTATCTATTAACCGTAGAGCATTTTGAAAATATTCA
>JAZGGN010000224.1:0-5220 GCA_036480475.1 Gammaproteobacteria bacterium | reverse complement strand
AAGCACCTGCTGCTTTTATTTCCTCACTACGTAACTGGCGTGCAACTTTATCTAAAACGCCATTGACATACTTATACCCTTCTTCAGCACCAAAAGCCTTATTTAACTCAAGCGCTTCATTAATGGCGACTTTATAAGGAATTTCAGGATGCTTTGCTAATTCAAAAACACCCATACGAATCGTGATTAGCTCAATCGGATTGAGCATCTTGATATCGCGGTCAAGATAAGGCACATAAAGAGCATCAATTTCTGCCAGGTGCTTAGGCAATTCATGCAACAGTTCACGGAAATAAGGCATCTCCACCTTCTTCATATCAAAGTCTTCACAAAATTGCTGTTCAATTTCACTCAGATCTGCACCGGCCAACACCCATTGGTATAAAGCCTGTAAGGCCATGGATCTCGCATTTCTTCGTGCTGTAATATTTATTTTAGCCATCAAGTCCTATCTTCCATATCATCTTCATTTTTTAATCGATTAATTTCCGCATTAAATTCACTGATATCTTCAAAACGACGATAAACCGAAGCAAAACGAACATAGGCAACTTGATCCAAGTTATACAATTCCTGCATCACCCATTCACCCAACAATTGTGAACTCAACTCACGCTCGCCAGAAGCGCGCAAACGATGTTTGAGATGCCCAATTGCCGCTTCAAACGCGTCGACACTGACGGGCCTTTTTTCTAAAGCACGCAACATCCCTGCACGTAGCGCTTCTTCATCAAACGGTTTGCGCCGTCCATCTCGCTTAATGATTTTAGGCATCACTAATTCTGCCGTCTCATAAGTCGTAAAGCGTTCATTACAAGACAAGCACTCACGCCGCCTACGTACTTGACCACCATCACTTACTAATCGCGAGTCTATGACTTTAGTTTCTATTGTACTACAAAAAGGGCAATACACGGATGAATATTCCTCTCCAGGTTAGCTGAATAAGTTATTGATACACTGGATATCTTTGACATAATTCTAAAGCTTGCATTTTAACACGCTCAATCGTCGCCAAATTGCTAATATCACCTAAAATATCTGCCATCCAGCCCGCTAATTCAGTACATTCCCGTTCTTTAAAACCACGAGTGGTGACTGCTGGCGTACCAATGCGCAAGCCACTGGTGACAAAAGGTGACCGGGGATCATTAGGCACCGCGTTTTTATTCACCGTAATATTTGCAGCACCGAGCGCTTGATCTGCCTCTTTACCCGTGATCCCCTTATCGATCAAATCAACTAAGAATAAATGGTCATCCGTGCCTCCAGAAACAATATTATAGCCACGTTCAATTAAAGTCTGCGCCATGATCTTGGCATTATCGATCACTTGTTGTTGATAGACTTTAAATTCTGGTTGCAAGGCCTCCTGGAAAGCAATCGCCTTAGCCGCAATCACATGCATCAACGGTCCACCTTGCATCCCTGGGAAAACCGCTGAATTTAATTTTTTCTCAATGTCTGCATTTGCCTTGGCTAAAATGAGCCCACCACGAGGACCACGCAAGGTTTTATGTGTCGTCGAAGTGACGACATCTGCAATGCCTATCGGCGATGGATATAAACCTGCCGCAATTAAACCAGCAACATGGGCGATATCAGCAACCAAATAAGCACCAACTTCATCCGCGATATCACGAAAACGTTGCCAATCAACAACACGGGAATAGGCCGAAAAGCCAGTCATAATCATTTTCGGTCGATGCTCACGCGCCAGTTCTGCCGCTTCCTCATAATTCAACAAACCAGTATCAGTATGAATACCATACTGGACTGCATTATAAATTTTTCCAGAAAAACTTACACGTGCCCCATGGCTTAAGTGTCCACCGTGTGGCAAAGCCATGCCTAAAACCGTATCCCCCGGTTGTAGTAAAGTCATATACACTGCTGCATTGGCTTGTGAGCCAGAGTGCGGCTGCACATTCGCATAGTCCGCGTTAAATAATTCCTTGGCACGATCAATCGCCAATTGTTCGACAATATCAACATAATCACAGCCCCCGTAATAACGCTTGCCGGGATAACCTTCCGCATATTTGTTTGTCAACACAGTCCCCTGTGCTTGCAAGACCCACGGGCTGGTATAATTTTCAGAAGCAATCAATTCGATATGCTCTTCTTGACGTTGCTCTTCAGATTGAATTGCTTGCCATACTTGCGGATCAAAATCGGCAAGTGATTGATCTCGGTTAAACATAGAAACCTCTTTTGTGTAGGAACTGGAAAAACGCTTAAGCCTAGCCAAAGCAGCTATACCCGTTATCCGTCAAAGAGGGCACTTTAAGTAAGATTTACTAATAACCCTGAAGTTTAGCTTTTTCGCGCCCAGATTAGGGGCATCTTTGACAGATAACGGGTATAAACTCAACTACTTTTGCCAGGCTAAGGTTAGCACACTTAGATCAAGCGGCAAAGAAAAACCACAACTGTTCTGGCAAACCCCGGCCTTCCAGTACACGCTTTGTGTCTGGAAGACCGAGGAATAGTGACATAGGATACAACTTCATAAATTCGTATCCTGTGAGAAAGGGCTCTACTCAACGTACTCGTATATCATTAACAACTGACTCTACGTTCTTAACCGACGCCGCAATCTCTTCAGCTTGCGTCACCATCACTTCGTCTTTAACAAAGCCACTTAATTGTACCGTTCTTTTATAAGATTTGACCTTGATACTGGCTCCAGCAGTCCCCATTTTAGTCACCAGTAAGCTTTTCACTTTCGTTGTAATAAGCGAGTTATCTACATATTGGCCTGTACTTTCTTTCGTATCTGAACCTGCACATGCCGTCAATAGTAGCATAGCCGTAAACACTGGCAATAATAAATATTTTAGTAATTGCATGTCACTCTCCTGTATTTGAGGGCAAGCATTTTTGTACCACCCTCTAAATCAATCAAATAATTGCATGATTTATTTTCCCTGCAATTGCCTTTTCTAGGTTAAAGTACATACTCATCACGGTTAAGCTTTAGGCTCTTTACACAAACATCACAAGCTGAACGTAAAAATATAAACATATAGGACAATTATTTGCTCTAAGTTTTACTATAAAGCCCCATTATGATGAATATACAATAAGCTTAGCATATCACTTTGACAATTAAATTAAAAAGGTAACTTAATGGATAAATTCATGCAATACGCGATTAATCAAGCCATTAAAAGTGGCCATGAAGGTGGGATCCCAATTGGGTCGGTACTCATACATAAGGATCGTATTTTAGGCCAAGGTCATAATCAGCGCATCCAGCAAAATAGCATGATACATCATGCTGAAATGAATGCACTAGAAAACGCGGGTCGCCAAGCCGCTGCCACCTACAAAGAGTGTATTTTATACACAACATTATCTCCATGCTCAATGTGTTCAGGTGCTATACTTCTCTATCAAATCCCCAAAGTGATCATTGGCGAAAATAAAACATTAGCAGGTGCAGAAGAATTACTACGTTCACAAGGAGTTGCCCTTACTGTCTTGCAGGATCCTCAGTGTATTGAATTAATGTCGACTTTTATTGCCACACACCCCGGCCTTTGGCATGAAAACATAGGGGAAGATGATTAGATTATGTTTAAAAATTAGCCATCACGCAAATTAATTGACGATTAAGTTAGCTTGTAAAAATGCTTCATTCTCTGGCAAAAGCAGAGAAAAGTCATTGATCTGCTGAATGTCTGCAGAAGCTTCATCAAATTTAACATCAAAAACGTGGCCTACTTTTTTCCGATCTTCACTAATAAAATGAAGATGGTAACCTGGGGCGGTCATTGGTGAGGCAAAAGCAGGTGATTTAAAAATAACCAAAGTACCTTCAATATCCGAGTAGGTATTCACAACCTCTCCCTCATGGTCACCTCCCAGTTGGTAAGGACGATCAGGATTCGCCTGGCTGCGAGACATAAGCTCTGTAAATTTCCCTGTTACTTTGATGGCATAAAATAAATTTTCACTGGCTAAATGTTGATCCAATGCCTTTTCCAATTGACCAAGATCAGCTATATCTTTTAACACCACTTCTTGATCAGGATTAAAATCAACCACCATGGTAAAAGGAGTTTCATTTGATCCATCAATGATCTTCACACTGCCATCCTTTTTATATGAAAGATAAAAATCGCCATCAAGCACCACCATTTCGCCGTCTAGACCATTGATCGTACCTATACCAAAATCACCTTTCTCTGCCAAATCAGCCAGCGTGGTCGTGCCATCATAGTGAGAATTCATCAGACCGATTAACGTCCCAGCCTGGTAAATTGTGCCGCCCGCATGGGCCAATGTTACAAGCAACATAGAACATAAGGTCGAAAGAAAATACTTAGACATATCAGTGACCTATAAAAAATATAAGCTGGCAAATAAAGCAACTTATTACGTTTCAATTTGACGCTAAAGTATAACTATTTTGGCAAGATATATCTATTACCAAAGTAGTTGCGACCAAAGGATTAAAAAATGTCAAATAGAGTTAAAGTTACACTTTTAATTATTGTCAGTTTATCGGTCACCGCCTGTGCAAGCTCATCATTACAATATAATGATCTGGCTTCTAACCAGCGTGCCCATAGTACGTCACCAACCCCCAACGGAGAACATTATAATGGATCAGTAAGCGTTAAAAAACAACAAGATGAGGCAATGACAAGAAGTGCGGCACATGCCAGGGTGGAAAATAACCCCAGTGCCCATGCACCAAACCCACAACCCAAACGATTCTACCAGTTTGCTGACCGCACTAAAGTTCTACCTTATGCATAGGATAATGTAGGTAAAAGCGACAGCCTTTACCTGTCTGCAACAAGAAGGAATAAGAACATGAAGAGCACGACAAAGTTGTTAACAATCGTTATTACTGCCAGTATCATACTTCCTGCCTGCACCGGGCCTGGACAAATGTTTCCCACGAATCATTATGCTGAATATAGAAAGAAAATGAATTCGAACAATAAAATGTACAACCGTAGTGGTCGCGGCGAAGCAGGTGGCGGTGGTACGTATGCCTCCTCTGGATCGGCAAGCGTCCCTTACTCACACCACTACGCGGGTGGCGCTGGTCCAAAATCACATAAAGAACGTGATCTTAACTGGATCAATGAGCAGAATTCATCCAATTATACGCTAAACATCGACAGTGGTGAAAGTGCTGCTAGTGTTGCTGACAGCGTTTTTGCAGCCCCGAAAGGTGAACGTTCTGGGCAATTCAAGTAT
>JAZGGN010000223.1:0-3417 GCA_036480475.1 Gammaproteobacteria bacterium | reverse complement strand
TGAATTTCAATTTTACAGAACAAATAAATTTTGCCGATCTAAATAATGTGATTCAAAACAAATATTTGCATGGATCGCTGATCGTAATTTTACTATTTTTGATGACTTGGCAAGTATGGTCTACTGTGCGCTTTTTACAGACAGTGCCGTCAGCCCAAGTGATGTCTACGCGTACGGCTGCCAGTGCAGAAGTAACCGCGCCTGTTGTGGATATATCAACAATGAATTTGTTTGGTATTTCAGCGGACAGTGCCGAGCTAGCGCCGGAGACACGGCTTGGTTTGCAGTTAAAAAGCATTTTACTGATGGGTACAAGTGCCGCATCAAGCGTATTGATAACGATAAGTGATGATACTCGGGCTTATACGGTAGGTGACGTGTTGGCAGGAAACGCGGTTATTGAAGAAATTTTATCGGATCGGATTATTATCCGCTACAACGGACGTTTGGAAGTATTGTCTTTGCAACGACAGTATCCTGATTTGAATCAACGATTTTCGGAGTAGTCTGGTGATATTAAAAACAAATTTTCTTAAGTTTATTGTTTTATTAGTGATTGTATTGGGATTAAGCGCTTGTGCATCCACACCTAGGGGTGGTCCAACAACGCCAACGCTTGAGCAAGCACAAGGTTATTATCAGCAAGGACAATATAAAGAAGCTTTGTATGATTTAAATTATCTCGCTGTCAAAGGAGATCGAGAGGCAATGTACGCTTTGGGCTACATGTATCACTATGGTCTTGGTGTAAAAGCGAACCCTGATTTAGCCAGAGGTTGGTTCCATCAAGCTTATACAAAAGGTTTATCCAAGGCAAAAAAAGCATTGGATTCAATGGATCGTCCTATATTTCCAAGCAAAGAAAATTTAATCCCTGCGGCTGAATTACTGCAAAATTCTGATATAGAGCAAGCCGCTGAGCCGGTTGCTGTGGTAGAGGCAGTAAAAGCAGTCAGTGCTAATCAAACACATGAAAAGGCATTGGCTGTGCGAGTTGCTAGTTTTACTGCGTTAAAAAATGCGAATCGTTTAAACGATGATTTAACCGCCAAAGGACTCGATGCTTATCAATTTACCGCGTTAAATTCTAATGGCGTAGAGATTACCCAGGTATTAGTTGGTCCTCTCAAAGCGCGCAATGAAGCTGAAGATTTAATCAAATCTTTGCAACAAGAAACGGGTTTAGAAGGACTTGTCGTCCGTTATGCAGATACTATTTAACCTAGGAAAATACCTTCCCCTTACCAGAGAATGTTCACTCCTCTTAAGGAACGGACACGCAATAACTTCCGGTTTTGCATCTCACTTTCACGCCATCTTGAATCGTTGCTCACTCGAAAAATCCTCGCATTACCTCGGGTAGTTCTGCGGTTTTTCTCAATCGGAACGATTCAATTTGGCATATCCCAGAGTACCGGGACAGGAATCTGAGCGCTAAACACGGAAGTTATTTCGTGCCCGTTCCTAACCTAGAAAAAGCAGTTGACGGCTAGGCCTTGTCCCCGACGTATAAAATGTTGTAGCATAGCTAAGTGTATGCATGACAGATTTACTCAATTCTAGCCCGAGCAGGGTTCTTTACAACCTATTTGTCGATAAAGGGGGACAGGAAGTGACTTACTTAAAAAAAATATTATTATCCCTGGGGAGTTTGGCTTTGCTTATTGGCTTTAGCCAAAGCTATGCGACGTCTGGTGGTAGAAATATCGTGGTTTTTGGCGATAGTTCAAGCGATGCTGCCAATTTACAAGTTGATGACCCCTACTGTACCATCTTGGAGCTTGTTGAGAGTGTTAAAGAGCAGAAAAAATATCCTTGTGGTAATAATTTTTGGGTGCGATCGCGTGGTAAAGGCTTGACTAAGGACGGTGAAGACACACCGACATCACCGCCGGGAGCACCAATCACCAGTACCAGTGGGGAAAGTGCAAATGAGTTTGGAGAGCGCAAAATGTGGCCGAATTATCTGATTGAAAAATTAAAGCTATCAGGTAAGGGCAATATTAATCGTTATTCTGACGTGAGAGAAAGAATTTCTGATTTAACCGGCCTAAACGTTAGTTATGCTTTTGCAAGTGCCGAGACAATTGATGGCTATCTCAACGATGCGGGTGGGCAAGTGCCAAGTTGTGTTGCGCCCGGCGTAGATGAAGTGATGGTTTGTATCCCTGGCTTGCTTAAGCAAGTGGACTTATATATAGACGATATCTCTAAGCAGAAGAAAAACCCGGATACATTGTATATCTTTTCAGGGGGAGGTAATGATATTTTGAATGCATTAACAGCTGGTGGATTATTGCAGGATCAAACGCAATTGGCAGCAACCTTAGAAGCGCCGGAAAAATTTATTGAAGACATTATCAGGCAGCCGATTAAAAATATTGGGAAGGCAGTTGATATGTTACAAAAGAGCGGCGGCATATCACGACAGAAAATTTATGTTATCAATTTACCAAGTTTATCGCAGGTGCCTGCATTACAAGCACTTGTTCAGGGACCGAAGGTCAGTAATGAACAAAAAATAAAGTTGTTAGCTCTACTGGATGATATATCAGATGAATATAATACTGAGCTTGAGGGGCAGCTAAAAGCGCAGAAACTTAGAGGAAAAAACTTATTTAAAGTATCAGCCTTGTTAACTAAAGTTACTCGACGTCCTGATGATTATGCAGGCATTAGCAACGTGAGTGACGATTGTGTTTCTGCTGGCCGCGCACCTCAATGTGACGGTTATTTATGGTTTAATGAAAAACACCTAACCAGTCGTGGTCATGAAATTATTGCTGAGGCGCTGGCTGAACTCGTGGGATGATCATGAGTTAACAGTTAACGGTCGTGTGAATTGTCTTCTGATTTAGAGAAAGCATTGGGATCTGTCGTCAATTCTACTATCTTGGCTATATCCCGTTGATTTTTTTTGTTTCGTTGGCTCACATATCTTGAGTATGCTGTGCTTTGGTACTCAAAAGTTAACGGATTACGCCTCAATCTAGCAAGTTGACGACACACCCTAGACTACCAAATTTTAATATCGCCTCGTTGTTACAACGCATTATTATATACCCGTCAAAGAGGGCATTTTCCCCGCTCAACACGGCGGGACAGGCGCATCCCAACTTAGGCGCATCTTTGAACAAAAACACGCCTAATCTGGGCGCCACCTGTCCCGCCGTGTTGAGCGGGGGAAATTTAAACTTCAGAGCTATTGGGAAATTTTACTTAAATACCCTCTTTGACGGGTAACGGGTATAGTCATACCAGAGACTGACTTTATTATATTGTTTAGGTAACTGCCAGTCTTCTCTTGCCAAGGGCACTAAGTATTATTGAATCAGCCAGTTATATCCGACATTCCGCACCAAGACCGAGAATTGTTGCAATTAGGAAAATAGACTATCCCTTTGTAGATAAATTAGG
>JAZGGN010000222.1:0-2657 GCA_036480475.1 Gammaproteobacteria bacterium | reverse complement strand
GGGCCGCAGTATGACAGGCTCTCCTTAATGGTGATGAGTACTTTGTTTTGTAGTACAAGATGAATCAAAAATTTGTGTGAGTTGCTTGCTGTTAACTGATTTTTCTAGAATAAAAGGCTGATTGTATAGTATTCTTATTTCTCTTCCTAATTCGGTATATTGACTGTTAAGTCAGTATTCTTTGTGTTGGGTGAGATGTGTATTCGCAGTATATCAGTTATGTGTTGTATAATTTATCTGTTTTAGTTAGCTGCTAAAATTTCTTGTGGGTAAACAAAAATTTAAATGACCTACGGTTACATCATTTTTTCTATGCTAAAAATAAGGAGAAAGTTATGAAAAAGAATATCTCTAATAAGGATACAAGTGAGCGTCTACGCCTGCTAAAAAATAAAGATCACATCATTGTTATTAATTCTATGGCGAAAGTGACTCGTGGGCTTCCTGGATATTTTTATGAGACTGCTTTTAGGCCACGGTCTTACGGGTAGGGAAGGATATACGGGTTTACAATAATGTAAGTGTAGGCTCGTATGCTTAAAATTCTAATCTTTTTTGTAACTATTCACCAAAAATTTGATAATTGCTCGTTCCCTGTCACCCACCTTTACCTGGCCGAGGAGCCACGTCATTGCCCTACTTGATAGGGCAATCCAGGCGCAGTATTTTGTAGACATTGGTGTTTTTTGTTTTTGCCACTTATTTTATATGACTAAGCGTAATGATTAATCCCTTTTAATACATTCCTGGATTGCCCTATCAAGTAGGGCAATGACGTGGCGGAGACTCCAACATATGCCCGTTACCCGTCAAAGAAACGGGTGTAGATGCTCTCTGTCATCCATCTTACCTAAATACAGGGCGCTACACAGTTACCGAGTTTTTGGTGAATAGTTACTCTTTTTTATCTATTCAAATGCAGTTATTTATTTTCAACGGCGTATCTTCCCTGATGACGACTAAGCTGACAATACTGTTGAAAATTTCCCATCCCAACCTGTCTTGACTCATTTGACCGGAAGTAAGAAAAATAACTAAAGCGTAAGCTTACAAGAATTTTCGTTTAATATCTATCATTTTGATTAAAATACAAGCACAAACATATTTCTGACGAGCAACGATAATTTCGGTAAACTACAGGTCTTGAAAACTCCTCTGTGAGGTGAACTATGGATCTGGAAACAGCACGTGTCAATATGATTAAGCAACAATTGCGTACTTGCGATGTTTTAGATGGAGAGATATTGCAGTTATTGCAAGAGACAGCGCGGGAGAACTTTGTCCCGGAACAATACCGTGAATTGGCCTATGCAGACTTCAATATCCCCATTGGCCATGGCCAAGTAATGATGACGCCTGTTGAAGAAGGCCAAATTTTGCAAGCTTTGAAAATTAAATCGACAGACAAGATACTGGAAATTGGAACGGGCAGTGCCTACTTGACTGCACTTTTAGCGCAATTAGGCTCACAAGTGATCAGTATTGACTGCTTTCCTGAATTTGTTGAGCCAGCAAAAGAGAAATTACACCAAATTGGTTTAAATAATGTTACCATGGTGTGCTCTGATGGTAGCAACGGTTGGCAATCACAGGCACCTTTTGATGTGATTGTTATCACTGCCTCTGTTGTAAGTTTGCCTGATAGCTTCAGGCAGCAATTGGATTCTGGGGGTCGTATCTTTGTTATTTTAGGAACTGCGCCAGTCATGGAAGCGACATTGATCTCACAAGGCGTGCAAGGACAATTTCAAACTGAAAAGCTGTTTGAAACTGAATTGACGACGATGATTTGTGAAGGTGAGAAAACACCCTTTATTTTTTGATGTGGTTAGATGTGGCGATGATTAAAAAACTAGTACAATTATTGACTTTTTGTGGCGCTTTATTGGCAACGACCAACAGTTTTGCCATTGGCTTAATGGAAATTTATAGAGAAGCGGTGGTGAAAGATCCCGTGCTGCAACAAGCTTACTATACAAAATTGGCGACCGAACAAGTCTTACCGCAAGCGCGTTCAGATTTGCTGCCCTATCTATCGGGTATTGCTGATTTGTCTCGCGAATATTTAAGGCAATCCCTTGAGCAATTTAACGGCATAACGGGGTTGTCTGAGCCAACGGCTAGATTTAAGGGGACTTATAACGATGCATTGTATCAGGTTGACCTAAGACAACCTGTATTTAATTATGCAGCTTGGAAAAATGTGCAATCGGCAAAAGCCACTGTTAAACAAGCAGAGGCGGAGTTTAATGATGCCGCGCAAGATCTCATGATCCGTGTGGCAACCGATTATTTTGCAGTATTAGAAGCGCAAGATATTTTGCGCTTTACACAAGCGGAGAGAAGAGCCAGTGGACGCAGCTTGGAAGAGGCGACAGAACGCTATAATGTAGGATTAGAAGCGATCACAGCGGTCTATGAAGCGCAGGCAGAGTATGATCGTAATACTGCGTTGGAAATCGAAAATGAAAATGAAGTGGCGAATAGTAAGGAAGCCATCCGTTTACTCGTTGGTCGCACTTACGATCATTTTTCCAGTTTAAGGGAAGAGATCCCTTTGATCCCACCGACCCCCAACAATGCTAAAAAATGGGAAGAATCAGCAGGAGACCAAAATTATCAAGTGTTGGCCAGCCGTTTTGCACTTGAGTCGGCAC